>JAKLLS010000010.1 GCA_022014155.1 Marinobacter sp.
ATCCCAGTCCATAGTTACTGCATATTTGCAACGTGAGTACGGATTTTAACGTATTTAAACTGCAAAAAAGAATCCTTAGAATTGAATATAAATTAAAGGTAGATCACTAACTAATCCACCAATGCAAGAAGGAGGAAGGCGCTATGACTCAAAGGCATATCGCAACCGTTCAACCCCTGCCGTCCAGTATCCTCCACAACAGTGCTGAGGTCAGGCGCCAGTATACCCGTGCTGCAGCAAAACAGGCGTTTCAACTGATTAGCAGGAAGATGCGCATTATGGGCAGGAAAGCCCAGACTGCAACTCCGGACATGCCGCAGATGGTTCAGCGCGGTCACTAACACGACCCGCCATGACCCGAGAGTTTGGAGCGAAGTAAACAGGGACGTAGAAAGGGAAGGTGAAAACACCGATGGCAACGCAAGCGCGGGCCACCGGTGTTTTGCGTTATGGGCTCAGGATTCCCAGACGACCTTGGCCTTCTGACCGAACCACTCATCCATTTTCTGGGTGTAGTAGTTCTCGATCACGTTGCGTTTAATCTTCATGGTGGGAGTCAGCATACCGTTTTCCATGGTCCACGGCTCTTTCACCACCACCACAAACGCCAGTTTTTCGTGGCCTTCGGATAGTGCATTCACCGCATCCAGCTCATGTGCCAGCTCCTGTTCGAGCTCGCCACGGCTGCTACCGGTTTCCAGCTCGGCCCTTGCCTCATCCGACAGCAACACCATCAGACACGGCTGTGGCTGGTTCGCACCCGCGACACACACCACTTCCGCCTTCGGGTGATTGAAACGGTTCTCGATCGGCACGGGCACCACGTACTTGCCCTTCGAGGTCTTGAACAGATCTTTCACCCGACCGGTAATGCGCAGGCAACCGTCGCTATCGATTTCCCCCATGTCACCGGTTTTCAGGAAACCGTCATCGGTGACGTCTTCCCGGGTTTTCTCTTCGTTCTTGTAATACCCAAGCATCTGCCCCGGGCTCTTGACCTCAATTTCACCGCCGTCTCCCAAACGATGCTCCACACCGGGGTTGGCCATGCCGACGGTGCCAACTTTTGCCTGGCCGGGCCGGTTAGCATGGGAGTACCCGAAGTTCTCCGACATGCCGTAAACCTCCAGCAGCTCCAGGCCAAGGCTCCGATACCAGTCAATAATCTCCGCTGACAGGGGAGCGGCGCCGGTCAGTGCGGCACGGCAGTGATCCAGCCCCAACTGCCTGAGCACCTTTTTCTTCACCATGCCCTTGAGAATGGGAATATTGAACAACAGCCTCTGCTTTTTCGGAGGCAGTTTGGCGTTAACGCCCAGGTAGAACTTCATCCACAGGCGCGGCACCGAGAAAAACAACGTCGGGCGAGCCCGCTGCAGGTCTTCCTGGAACGTATCCAGCGAGTTGGCGAAATACAGATGGAAACCATAGTAGAGCGACTGGGTTTCCACCGCCGCCCGTTCCGCAACGTGGGCCAGCGGCAGGTATGACAACATGCGCTCGTCCGAACTCACCGGAAACAGCTGCTGAAGACCATCGGCCGCTGAAATCATGGTACGGAAGCTGTGCATGACACCTTTCGGGCGTCCGGTGCTGCCGGAGGTGTACACAATGGTCGCGAGATCGTCCGGGTCTGGCAACTTCGGCTCCGCCGGCTCACATTGAGCAATGATATCCATCCACTTTGGCGTATCATCCCGTGGAGATAAGGGCAGGGAGATGATTGGCAAATCCTCGGGAATATGCCCCTTGATATCGTTCCAGCCGTCGGCCGTGCCATCGAGCTTGCCCAGAAATAACAGCTTCGCCTCACTGTGTTCCAGGACATAGGCAGCGGTATCGCCATTCAGTGTCGGATACAGTGGCACGGACACATGGCCCGCCCCCCAGATTGCCAGATCGGACAAAACCCAGTGGGCACTGTTCTTGCCCAGAATGGCAATATTGCTACGTTCGGGCAGGCCAAGACTGTTCAGATGGGACACCATGCGTGACACCTGATCGGCTGCCTGCCCCCAGGTAATGTCTTCAACCCGGCCATCGGGAAAGGGTTGAGTCAGGTAAACGCTGTCCGGGGTGTGTCTGGCCCAGTGATACAGGCAATGGAGTGACGTCTGCTTCTCGCTTTCTACAGCCATTTACGGCTCCTTGTTGTTATTGTATGAACATCGGTTCTTATTCTGTTTTCACTGCATACTACCGGTATTTCATCTTTCCTCAATAGCCGAACGTGCCTCAACTACGGGCTGATTCGTATCGGAATCCGCTTCCCCACAAATCATTCGTGACACTTTGTCAGAATGGTCTACATTGAAATGCTGTGCGTAGTACAAAGGTCACTGCAGGAGATGCCCATGAAAACAACCACTCGTTCGTCCCTGATCTTTCCGGCCTGGGGGCTTATTCTGATAGGCTCTGCTGCTTTCATTTACTGCGCTTCCACGGGGTTATTAACAGCCTGATGCAAGAACTTGTTCTCTACCATTACGCCATGTCTCCGTTTTCGGAGAAAGTCCGGATCATGCTTGGCTACGCGGGCCTTGACTGGCAATCAGTCACTGTCCGGGAAATGCCTCCCCGCCCCACTCTTGAAGCCATTGCCGGCGGTTACCGCAAGATTCCCGTGGCCCAGAACGGCGCCGACATATTCTGTGATAGCCGTAGCATAGCGGCTGAGATCGCTCGCCTGACCGGCCAGAATGAACTGATTCTTGAGCAGCAATCCGCCGATATTCAGGGCTTCGTCCGGGAAACGGATCTCGAACTGTTTCTGGCCTGTGTGATTGCCGCCAGTGATAGCCGCATGCTGAAAAAGCTGATCAAAGAGACCTCATTGCTCAACGCCTTCCGGTTCCTGAAGGATCGCATCAATATGGGCCGGAAAGCCCGGGTAAAGGCCGCCAGAGGACCGGAAGCCAAGGCGCTGGTCCTTGCACACATGGCAAACATGGAGTCCATGCTGGAGCAGGACTTCCTGTTTGGAGACTCCCCCTGCATTGCCGATTTTTCCGCCTATCACGGACTCTGGTTTGTGTGCGACCTGGCCGGCAAGCCCTGGCTCAGGGACTATCCCCGAGTCCGGGACTGGATGGCTCGCATGAGAGCCTTCGGCCATGGCCGCCCCTCTGATATTACCGAGGATCAGGCCCTGGACATTGCCAGAAACAGAGCGCCCAGAGGACCAGACAAGGATTCCCAACACCCCCTGACCGGAAAGACCGTTGTCGTGAAACCGGACGATTATGGCCGGGAGCCCGTGCAAGGTGTGCTGGTATTCGGTGATGAAGACACCATTGTCCTTGAGCGCGAGCACCCACGCACGGGTCTGCTTCATGTTCACTTCCCCACGCAGGGCTTTACCATGTCGACGGTGTGAGCCACCAGTCGCGGGCCCGACCCACTACTGTATACATATACAGTTTCAGTGTTGTACACTCTCGCCATACGTAAACAATCACCCACACCCGATTCCTGCGTGTGGGTGCCCAATGGAGAGATTCATGGCTGTACAAGCACTGTATTACTCGGAAAGGGATGGACTGGAGATGGCGCTGAAACACCCGGATACCCTGCTGTTCTCATCCAAGGCGGAAGCCGATGCCAGAGACAAGGTCCTGGAGCTGGCAGAGGAGATTACCCAGTTTCTGCAAGCGCGGGTTGAAGGCATGGATGAACACCTGGCAGAGAAGGCGGCGCTGGCCATCGCTGAAGAGAAGGAGCTGTTTGGCAAGGCCCTGAAGAAACCGTCACTGCTGAATCAGAGCACTATGCCAGAATAAAGTACTCTGCCAGAACAAAGTACTCCGCCAGAATTAAGCCAGACACCATGCTCAGGGACGAGCTCAGGCAACGACTAACGGCGAAACCGGGTTTCCAGAACCACCGCCGAATTGGTTCGCTCAACCCCTTCCAGATTGCCGATTTCATCCAGAACCGTACTCAGTTCCTCCAGGGATTGCGCCTGCACAATCGCAATCAGAT
This sequence comes from Marinobacter sp., assembly GCA_022014155.1. Taxonomy (GTDB): domain Bacteria; phylum Pseudomonadota; class Gammaproteobacteria; order Pseudomonadales; family Oleiphilaceae; genus Marinobacter. The sequence continues at coordinate 3,982 of JAKLLS010000010.1, forward strand.
CATACTCCCCGCTCACTGAAAAAAGCTGAGATACCTGACTGATACTTTCCAGCGATGCGTTGGTTCGGGCTGTCAGTTTTTGATAGACCTTGATCGACACATGAGCCTCGACCTGATTGGCAACGTAGGCATCCCCCAACTGTACGGAATAGCCCTTAATCACCCCACTGCTCTCCAGACGTTCCAGTCGGTTCTGGACCGTTGACCGTGATAGGTGGAGTGCCCGCGCCAGGTCCGAAATACTCGTTCGAGCGTTCTGCCGTAACAACAGCAGCAGCCTTTGATCCTGCTTATTAAGCATATTGAAAACTCATGCCAACATTTTGCTAAATCTTTCCATTATTTCGATCAATTTGCCACTACAACTTACCGTACTTCGCTTACATACTGATCCGCAAGAGATCCAGACAACAGACACACAATCCACATGCGGGGAGTGGCCATGATTATCCGCCCAATCCAGTACAAAGATCTGCAAGCACTGCACGAGATTGCACGGGAATCCGGCCCCGGGTTCACGTCTCTGGTTGATGACCGGGAGTATCTGGAGAGAAAGGTTCGACACGCCACAGACAGCTTCCAACGGGAGCTTCACCAACCAGGCGATGAACACTATCTTTTTGTCCTGGAAGATGAGACTACCGGCAATATCATGGGTACAACCGGTATTGAAGCTTCCGCAGGGCATGACAGGCCGCTCTGCCACTTCCAAAGGGAAGCCGAGCCCGCCTCGCGCTCAGGGAGTGAACGACTCACCCGTTGCACCCGTTACACCGGCTGCACCGAAATCTGTAGCCTCTATCTGCGCCCCAGGTATCGCCGGGCCAACGCTGGAAAACTGCTGTCGAAAGTACGGTTCCTGTTCATGGCCCAGAACCCGCACCGGTTTTCCGCCACGATCATTGCCGAGATGCGGGGTGTCTCCGATGCTAATGGCCAATCTCCTTTCTGGAACTGGCTGAAGACCCGGGCGGGCAACCTGGACTTTGCCACCGTCACCCGGCTGGCAGGTACAGCCACACCTGAGCTGTTGGACACCCTGTTGCCCGATGAACCACTGTTCACTGTGACGATGCCCCCCGAAGCAATCCGGGTCATCGGTCAGGTTCACGAGCAGACACGACCCGCGCTGAAGATGCTGGAAGCGGAGGGTTTCCGGCACACGGGTTTCGTCGACCTGTTTGACGCAGGCCCCACGGTGGAAGCACAACTGAACGAGATCACCAGCATCAGACAGTCCACCCGATGCCGGGTCCAGGTGGTTGATGACTCCATACCTGCGATTACCCGCAATCACCCGGGCAACCGCAACAATGCTATGCTGATTGCCAATACCGCTGTATCGGATTTCCGCGCCACCGTCACCACCGCAGCGGCCTGGTTGCCTCATCACAACCTGCTGTCGGTGCCGGAATCCCTGGCCCGTCAGTTGGGCCTGTCGGACGGCGGCATGACGCGCTTTTTGCCACTGGCCACCACCGGGAAAGCCGAAGCCAACACCCACACCAAGTCATCGGAGGTCCTGTATGCACATTGATCGGAACACACTGTTTCAACATTTGTGGGACAACTACCGCCAGGTAACACCTTCGGCCGATGAAATACACCGTATCCTTGGAGCGGCGGAGGGGCAGAGCATCGTTAACGATCATATCGCCCTGCGTACCTTCAACCTGGCACCCGTCGGCCTGGAGGCACTGGCGAAACACTTCACGTCTCTCGGTTACTACCAGGGTGGTGAGTATCATTTCGAGGCCAAAAAACTCTACGCCCGGCATTATGAACACCCGGACCCGTTGGCCCCGAAAGTCTTCATCTCGGAACTCCTGACCGAGCAGTGCTCAAAAGAATTACAGACCATTGCCGGTGAACTGGTGTTGCAGGTAGACCCGGAGGACGTGCTCGCGGATAACTTCCTGTATTCAGGCCGCCACTGGAGCGTGGACTACGCCACCTACGAGGCCCTGTTACAGGAAAGTGAGTATGCCGCATGGCTGGCTGCCTGGGGCTTCCGCGCCAACCACTTTACTGTCAGTGTCAATCAGCTCAGCCAGTATCATACGGTTGCCGAGATTAACCAGTTGCTGAAAGACAACGGCTATCGGGTTAACCGTTCCGGTGGGGAGATCAAGGGGTCACCGGAGGAACTCCTGGAGCAGTCTTCCACCATGGCAGACAGGGTGCCCGTCCGGTTTTCCGACCGCACTGAAGCCATTCCCAGCTGCTTCTATGAATTTGCACTGCGCTATCCTGATACCAGTGGCAAACTGTATCCGGGGTTTGTGGCCGCCTCCGCGGACAAGATCTTCGAGAGCACCAACGCAACGGGCTAAGGACCAGTGTCCCATCTGGTTAATTTGCTGATCTACTGAGCCACTGAGAGCCTTGAGAGCAAGGCGCGATGGCGAAGGTTTGGTGGTTCCAAATCGAGTCAGCGCAACGCTGCTATCAAGGCTCTCAGTGGCTCCCGAAGGGCGCAGCGCTGGGGCCCCTGGCCGGTGTTGCCAGCGCTTGATGTGGAACCACCACACCTGCGCGCTGACGCCTTGGCCAGGGGCCCCAGCGCCGCGCAGTAGATCAGCGAATTAACCAGATGGGACACTAGGCACTCCCTTCGGGCCAGCCCTGTTCTCCGAGGAGGGGAACGAATCGCACACCGCCCAGGCTCTCGCGCTCGTACCCGGACGTCGACACCCGAGTTATGCGAACAAGGTCCTGGCTGATGTGCTCACCGCCAACAGGCATGACCAGGCGACCACCTACGGTCAGTTGATCCTTCAATGCCTGCGGGACAGACGGGCCACCAGCGGCGACCACAATGCCGTCAAAGGGCGCCACCTCCGGCATCCCCAGGGAGCCATCGCCACAGTACACATGGACGTTGCTGAACCCTTCTGCACGCAATACCTCACGGGCATGCGCTGCCAGTGTCGGCAGTCGTTCAATACCGAAAACCTCATCGGCGATACAGCCCAGCACCGCGGCCCCATAGCCGGACCCAGTGCCCACATCAAGTACTTTTTCTCCCCCCTGCAGATTGAGAGCGTCTACCATCAACGCCACCACATAGGGTTGGGAAATGGTCTGTCCTTCGCCAATCCCCAGAGGGCCGTCCTCATAGGCCAGCTGTTGCATATCTTCTGATACAAACCGTTCCCGCCGGACACGGCGCATGGCTTCTATCACCAAGGGTGAGGTAATCCCCCTACCCTGGATGTGATACTCCACCATCGCCATCCTGCGAGCGGTAAAATCGGGTTCGTTCATAATCTTCCCCCTGATTCCGTTCAGCAATGCCAAGCATCAAGGCGACAGCCCCTGCCTTACTTTAAGTAACAAAACACTTACGTTTTACTATGGACGATTGTCCTCCTCCTGACTACTTTTCAACCATGGCCTGCGATACAGAAAACAGGCCCATCAATAAAAACAACAAGGCAGCCAGCGGCTGCCATTTGTCCATGAGGAGATCGGGAATGTCCGCACCAGTAAATCACCTGGAGGAACGCACACAGGATGCCAATGAACTTCTGGAAGGGATAATGCCTTCCGCGATTACTCTGGCGATGATGCTTCGCCACCGCAAAATGGCAACCTGGCTACGTACTGAGTTTGAAGGCTATAGCGACAGTACACTGGCGCCGCCCTATCGACGGGAGCTTCCTGGTCATATCGTTGCCCGCTCGCCTCAATATGGCTGGATTCCCGCCCCGGTGGATGACCAACAGAAAGTGGATTACGGCCGCCTGAACCTCAATGACGGCGTCAAAGCACTCGAGAAAATCTGTTTAAACTGCAAAAAAGGCACGGGTAACAGGGTCGTTCTACCTTCCGAGGAAATGACGAAGCTGCAATCACGCATCAACCTGAGTGCCGAATTGGCAATCAATGTCAGCCGTGATACTTACTCCGACGTTCTGAAAACCATTCGGGCAGCGATCTTCCTGTGGACCCGGGAACTCATGGCGCTGGGCGTTGGTGGTGAACACAACTCGTTCAGCCCCGAAGAACGAAACAAAGTCGCGACGTTGGATAACCCTGAACATTTCTGGCGGCGCGCCATGGATGAACTGGACGACCTGCCCATCCCCGACACCAGGGAGGTTGGTTTCTTCGAGCGTGTTTTCGGCCGGACAGGCTGACCCACAGGGCCCCGACCAGCCGTTGGCCGGGGTCCAGCCCCCTCAATAAGTGACACGATGGCGGTCGAAAATTTCCCGGATTTCACGCTCTTCCTCCGAGGGAATCATCACCCTGATTATCTGGTTTTCCCTGTCCAGATAAATCGACTCCCGGGGCAGTCCCGTTGCAAGCAAATCCTCTTCGGTATTTCGTGCCTGGTCAATATCCTCATAATGTCCGTTCAATGTCTTGTTCATTGGGCTTACCTCCTTTTTAATCGCCCAATAAAAGTCTAGGATCAATAATAAGGCTGTTCAATCTTTACCCACCCCCGGAGAGAAAGGATGTCCTCAGGATTGATTGCTATGCGAGCCATGCTGTTGTTGCTGTGCCTGTGGCCCCTTGGCAGCCTGGCGAATGACGCGATCCGTGAACGCATCGAAGCGATTCATCAGGGATTCACTGTCAGCGCACTCGGGGAACCGCTGTTGGCGCTGGACGCGTTGCCCGAATTCTATAGTCACAGGGACTACGCCCTGGCATGGGACCGGGACGAAGATCGTGACGCGTTACTGGAGACTATCAGTAAGGCGGAACGTCATGGTCTGGTGCCGTCAGACTATCACTACAACCTACTGGCAACATTTGCAGCGCGCACTCCCGACGACCTGAATCCGGAAGCAAGAGCAGATCTGGATCTGTTACTGACTGACAGTTTACTGCTCCTCACGTCACACTTACTGCATGGCAAAGTAAACGGAGAATCTCTGGAAGCGGAATGGACAGCGAACCGTCATGCTCAACGCATAGACGAAATCGTGACCCAGACACTTGAGAATCAGCAGATCCATACTTTGATTAAACGCCTGACCCCATCCCAAAGCGGTTACCAGCAGTTACTGACGGCCCGCGAATTCTTGCAATCCCTGCTAGTCACCCCCTGGGAGCCAATTGCCAGAGGCCCTACCATCCGCCCGGGCATGACCGACAGCCGAGTGCCACTTATCCGTCAGCGACTGATAGCCATGGGCGACCTGAGACCCACTGAATCGTTGGAAGACCAGGTTATTGAGCACCACTATAACGACGGGCTGGTGGCGGCCGTCACCAGGTTCCAGGACCGCCACGGACTGGATACCGACGGGTTGATTGGGCGACGCACTATCGCCAGCCTCAACATCACCCCACAGGAAAAGCTGGCCCAACTGGACGCCAACCTTGAACGCTGGCGATGGCTACCCGAGGAACTCGGCGATACCCACATCATCGTAAACATTGCCGGATTCGAACTGCGCATGGTGAGGGAGGGCGAAGAGATCCTGAAAACACGGGTAATCGTCGGGCAACCCTACCGACAGACACCGGTCTTCAGTGATCGCATCCGTTATCTTGTCTTCAATCCGACCTGGACGGTTCCGCGAACCATCATGACTGAAGATCAGTTACCCACTATAAGACGAGACCCGGATTATCTTCAGAAAATGGATTTCACGGTGTACCGGGGGTGGGGGGTAGATCGCGAACGGGTCGATCCGGATACCATTGACTGGTGGCTATTTTCAGAGAACAACTTCCCGTTCCAGCTCGTCCAGGAACCCGGACCTCACAATGCATTGGGCAGGGTCAAATTCATGTTTCCGAACGAATATGACATCTACCTGCACGACACCCCCGCCCGCAGTCTGTTCTCTCACAGCGAACGAACCTTCAGTTCAGGATGCATTCGTGTTGAGGATTCGTTCAGGCTGGCCAGCCTGTTGCTGGAAGGTCAGGATGATTGGTCAAGAGAACAGATCAACCGAGCGATCAGTTCCCGCGAGCTGACCAAGGTGTATTTGAAAGAACCGGTGCCGGTGTACCTGGAATACTGGACCTCCTGGGTGGATAGCGACGGGACACGACACTTCCGCAATGACATCTATGGTCGCAACCCCCGTCTTATTGCAAAGCTCACAGAAAAACCCCGAACACTGGCCCCCGACCAGGCCCGCACTGACTAATGCTCAGCCCCGCGTAACATTGCCTGCATCAACTCGTGGGCATCAAATTTGGTGAGAGCCTCATTCGCGCCGACCTGATTGGCATAGCTGAGGCTCATTTCACTATTCAGAGACGTGTGAAGGATTATATAGGGCTGCGTTAGCGCGGAATTGTCACGGATACTGAAAGCCAGTTCGTAGCCATCCAGCCCCGGCATTTCGATGTCACTCACCAGGATATCCACGGGCTCACCGATGGAAGCCGCCTGGAGCAGGATGTCCAGGGCACTCTGGCCATTACTGGTCACCTCGTAGGGAATGCCTTTGCTATCCAGCACATCGGAGAGCTGTTTGCGGGCGACCTGGGAATCATCCACGAGCAGAATTCGCTGGGCCCTGAGCGTTTCGCTTTCCACATCCGTCAGGGCTGCCCCGTCGGTATTAACCGCAGAGGGATAGACTTTCGACAACAGCAGTTCAACATCCAGTAACTGGATCAGTTCCCCGTCCAGATCCAGCAGCCCCGTCACAAAGGCCTGGTCACCCAATGCCGCCGGCGGTGACTGGACCTGAGTCCAGTCCGTCTCAATAATCTTGCTGACACTACGCACCACAAAACCGATTTCCTGGCGCTGGATATCCGTCACAATGATAGAACCGGCTTTCTGCTCATCCAGAGTAAGGGGGCGCCCACCCACGGCGGCAGCCATATCAATGATCGGTACGGCGGCGCCACGAAACGACATAGTGCCGAGCACGGCGGAATGACTGTGGGGCAATCTGGTCAGGCGGGTGTATGGCAGGATTTCGCGGATTTTCAGCGTTCCGAGCGCGAACTGCTTTCGTCCAGTCAAGCTGAACAGTAACAGCTTCTGGGAATGGGCGGTTTGTCTGGACATATCAGGCGCAGATCCTGTAGCAAGAAAACAACGTCAATACTTTAGCAGAGCCGCCCTGACGGGGTATCTGAAAGAATGTATTGATTTCGTTACGCCTGCCCCCAATAACCTGAAGTCCGGATCACAGCCCCTGAATATAGCCCGGTCCCGACAGTTGCCGCATCTGCCGTTGCACCCAGGCCGCACGCTCCCATACGTATTGTGAAGGATTATCCGCGCTAAGCACCTTCGGATTGGGCAGCACTGCCGCCAGCCTTGAGGCCTGGGATGGCGAGAGGTAACGGGAACTGGTGCCGAAATAGGCCCTGCTGGCCGCCTCCACGCCATATATACCCGGCCCGAATTCTGCAATGTTCAGATATACCTCGAGAATCCGCTGTTTTGGCCAAAGGGCTTCAAGCCCCAGCGCCAGGGCCGCCTCAAACGCCTTGCGGACAAAGCTTCGACCGTTCCAGAGAAACAGGTTTTTGGCGGTTTGCTGGGTAATGGTGCTGGCTCCCCGCAGCCCCCTGCCCGCCTCATATTCGGTCAGGGCTTTGTGGATAGCGGCAAAATCCACCCCCCAATGATCGGGAAAGCGCTGATCTTCACTGGCGACCACCGCCAGGGGCATCCATGGGGATATGTCGGCGTAGTCCACCCACTGCTGCTGAATGCTGTCGTCCGGGTGGCTGAAACTGTGGGCGAGCATAAACGCTGTGGTCGGCGGATTAATAAATTTCAATACCAACAGGACGGCAACCAACAGGCCCAGAATGCTGCCCACACCCCAGGACAGCGACCGGACGATACGGCGCGGGAAAGTTTTTTTCGCCAAATGGAAACTCCGATGCACTTGCAACTATGCTAAAAGCAGACAGTATGTCGTGATTCCCATCCCTTTTGAATTACGGCTCTGTCAGGCTGCGGTAATCTGCCGGCACCAGTCACCCTGGTGTCTCAGCGGTCAACCCCGTTGCGGGATAAGGGCAATGGTAGAACATCTCGAATGCGAGAAAGGGCTCAGGTTGTTGCTAACTCCCAACCAGTCACTCAGCTGGCGGGGCAATGTCCAGGTCTGGCTGGCACTGTTTGCGGTGTCACTGGTCATTGCGACTGGCATGGCACTGGCGGGTGCCTGGGTTGTGATGCCCTTTGCGGGACTGGAACTCATCGCCCTGGCGGCAGGTATTTACTACACGGCACAGGCCTGTCAGACACGGGAAATACTGTCCGTAGACACTGACAGTCTCACCCTGGAGAAAGGCCGGCGTGCCAAACAGGCCGAATGGTCACTTCCCCGTCGCTACGCCCGGGTCCGCGCCAACATGCCGCGACATCCCTTTACACCCCCCAAGCTGTTTCTCACCTACCGCGAACAGAACATTCCCCTGGGGGCGTTCCTCAATGTGGAAGACACCCAGATATTGCTACGCATTCTGGAGGGCAAGGGGGTGAATATCGACCGCAGGGCACCGGAATCGAACATAGGGTTCTGGTATTGATTCCGGCCCCTTGTCGTTTCAAATTCATTGGCTGGAGAGAATGGACTGAAGCTTCTGGGTCAATTCCACCGCCTCACTTCCGAGACTGGTCAGATAACCACCATCCCGCTGGGTGATCAGCCCCTTCTGGTGCAATCGTTCGGCCGCTTTCACGGCTTCCTCCGGCGCGGAGTGCTGGTGTACCTTGATACCTTCCTGGGTTGAAGAAGAACCGAACTGCGTAAGCAAATTCAGTTCAGCAAGATAATCGGGGGAAAAAGCCATGGACGATCCTCGTAAGATGTTGGAGCTACCTTATTAGTTCTATACGAGGATCGATGAATCTACAAAACATTTCTGTACAAAGTACGCAACAGCCGGCATCCCGCAGGCCTTACCGGCGCCGCTCAACCTATGGCTGGTACTGACGGATCAGGTGATCAAGTTCGCCCGCCTCACGCGCCTGGTCCAGGGCCTTCTGCAAGGCTGCCACTATCGCAGGTGACGTTTCGTTACTCAGCGCCAGGTACATGGGTGTTTCACGGAATACCAGGACGGGTTTCAGGCCACTGATACCATGTTCCTGCTCCGCTACCAGCGGACCGACTAGCCCGTCGGTCACCCAAAGATCAGCCTCTCCCAGTTCAAGCCGGCGGGGGTTAACATCGCCCGAAATACTCATGACCACATCAAAATCCTGACTGACCAGGTAGTCAGACATCACATCGCCTTTGTAACCAGCGATACGATATTTCCTGGCGTCCTCCAGAGAGTCCAGCGTGATATCCGATCCCGGGGCGGCAAACAGTGTCCACTTGATCGGCGCCAACGGCCCGACCCATTGGAACTGATCTTCACGCTCACCGGTTCGAGCCGTGCAGAACAGACCATGATTCTCACGTCCCTGGACCCAGTCATAGGCATAACTCCAATCCCGCATTTTCATCACGTATTCGTAATCCACACGAGCGAGCATGGCCTTCACCATTTCACTGCAAATACCGGTAATCTCGTCCTCGCTGTGGGCGAAGCCTTTGCCGGAGACCGCCTCATTGTATGGCGGATAGTTTTCAGTAAAGATGTACAGGCGCTCCGAAGCGTTTGCGCCGGCACTCAGGATGACGGCACTCAGCACAACAAAGCCCGGCACGGTGCCTTTCAGTATCCTTGAGATGAACGTGGTCATCAGGGTAAACATGTTCGGGTCCTTATCGACGATTCTGATTATGTTAGTGTTGGGCGATGCCTATGATTACCGTTAAGAATAAAAAAGTCAGTGACAAAACGTATCTGTGCAAACCCGACCTAATTCCGTGTAAATAGCGTGGAGAGCCATGACCAATCGAGTTGATATTCATTATTGCACCGGCTGCCGCTGGCTGATGCGGTCGGCCTGGATGGCCCAGGAACTGCTGACCACCTTTGAAGGTGAACTGGATGAGCTGACACTGCACCCGGGCACCGGCGGTATTTTCGAGGTCTGGGTAAACGGTACACAAATCTGGTCACGCAAGGAACAAGGGGGATTCCCGGATATCAAGCAACTCAAGCAATTGGTCCGCGATGAAATCAACCCACAGCGGGATTTAGGGCACTCCGACAGACAGGCCTGAGGAATTAGTCTAAGCCAGGATGTAATTGGTTGCGTTATACGCTACAAAGCCAATAACCACGACAACAAAAACACCCTGGTTAATCGGCATGAACGACAGCACGACATCTGCTTCAGAATACTTCGATTACATCATCGTGGGTGCCGGCACCGCCGGGTGCCTGCTCGCCAATCGCCTCAGCGCCAATCCGGATTACCGGGTACTACTGATTGAAGCCGGCGGTCGGGACAACTACCACTGGATTCACATTCCCGTGGGTTATCTCTACTGTATCGATAACCCCCGCACCGACTGGCGCTTCAGAACCGAACCATCACCGGGCCTCAATGGCCGCACACTGATCTATCCGCGAGGCAAGACCCTGGGCGGCTGCTCCAGTATCAACGGCATGCTCTATATCCGTGGCCAGCGCCGCGACTACAACCACTGGGCGGACGTGACCGGAGACGACGCCTGGCGTTGGGACAACTGCCTGCCGGACTTCATGCAGCACGAAGATCATTACCGACTCGATGCCGGCGGGGATGCAGACGATCACCATGCGCAGTTCCACGGTCACGGCGGTGAATGGCGGGTGGAACACCAGCGGTTGAAATGGCAGGTGCTGGAGGATTTCGCCGCAGCCGCAGTGCAGGCGGGCATTCCCCGAACCCGGGATTTCAACCGTGGTGATAACGAGGGCGTTGACTACTTCGAGGTGAACCAGCGTTCCGGCTGGCGCTGGAATACCTCCAAGGCTTTTCTCCGACGAGCCGCCAAACGTCCAAACCTTACGGTATGGCATTCAACTCAGGTACTTGGCCTGAAAATGAAAACCGGCGCGGATGTCCAACCCCGATGTTCCGGTGTTCGTATTGCCCGACCGGGAAAGGGGGAAACCGTCGTGATGGCGTCGAAAGAAGTCATCCTTTCAGCCGGCTCCATTGGTTCACCACAACTGTTACAGCTCTCCGGTATTGGCCCGGCCGACCTGCTCAACCAGCACGATATTCCGGTCGTCGTGGACTTGCCCGGTGTGGGCGAAAACCTTCAGGACCACCTGCAAATTCGTTCGGTCTACAAGGTCCACGGTGCCATAACCCTCAATACCATGGCCGGCTCCCTGATCGGCAAGGCGAAGATCGGTCTTGAGTACCTGCTTAAACGCTCGGGCCCCATGAGCATGGCACCGTCCCAGTTGTGCGCCTTCACCCGCAGCTCTGATGACTACGATTACGCCAACATCCAGTACCACGTGCAGCCGCTGAGCCTGGATGCCTTCGGGCAGCCCCTGCACGATTTCGCGGCCATTACCGCCAGCGTATGCAACCTCAATCCCACCAGCCTGGGTACGGTGCGTATCCGTAGCCGCGATCCCCGGGATGCGCCGGCCATCGCCCCCAACTACCTGAGCACACCGGAAGACCGAAAGGTAGCGGCCGACTCGTTGCGGGTCACCCGCCGAATCGCCGAACAGCCGGCATTTGCCAGGTACCAACCCGAAGAATACAAACCCGGCGTACAGTTCCAGACCGACGACGAACTGGCACGTCTGGCCGGAGACATCGGCACCACCATTTTCCATCCCGTGGGCACTACTCGCATGGGGCGGGCCGATGATGACATGGCGGTTGTCGATTCACATCTGAGGGTTCGTGGCGTCAAAGGGCTACGGGTGGTGGATGCCGGTGTCATGCCTACTATCACCAGCGGCAACACCAATTCACCGACACTGATGATTGCCGAGAAAGCTGCAGGCTGGATACTGGCGGGCGAATAAACCAACCAGGAAGAAGGAAAAGAAGTTGGGGGCGGCGTCTAATCTGCCAGCGTCACGATGTCCGGATATTCATGAATCCGGACCACACCGTCACTATCCATGGTCACCGACAATCCACACACCTCGTTCACCATGGCGCGAGCAACGGTGTCAGCCTCAATACCACGGTATTTTTCAAGTGGCCCGATCAATGCCCGGTTGACCAGGGGCATGGCTTTCATACCCAGAGCCTCGGCAGTGCGGTGTTCCTTGCGCTCCCCGAGTAACAGACTTGGCCGATAAATCGACAGGAAGGGATAACCAAGCCCGCTGACACGGTCTTCCAGTTCCCCTTTAATACGGTTGTAGAACACCGTGGAGGATGACGACGACGCAATCGCGGACATCAGCACAAACGCCCGGGCTCCCCGGGAAAGTCCGACCTCTGCCGCCTTCAGGGGGTAGCTGTAGTCCACCGTACGAAATGCCCGCTGGGAACCGGCTTTGCGAATGGTAGTGCCGAGACAGCAGACAATGACGTCGACTTCGAACAAATCCGCGTGCTCATCCAGACGGTCAAAATCCACTTCCCGCTGCACCAGTTTTGGATGCTGCCTGTCGGTTTCCCGCCGCACGGGAGTCACCACCGATGCCACCTCATCCCTTGCCAGCAGGCCTTCCACCACCTTGCCGCCGGTGAGACCCGTCGCCCCCAAAACCATAACCGTGATTGCCGTCATTTACCGTAGTCCTCGCATCCGTCCTGGCAGAAGGCTAACATTCTACCTCACTCCACACCCAAGAACTTCCGAGGAAAAAGCTGACATGCCCAATGGGGAAACCACCACCGGCCAATCCGACCTGAGAACCCGACAGCAGGCGACACTTGCCCGGCTCGACAAGTTTTCCCGGGTCACTGACACTGCCATCCGGATTCCCTTTACGAGGATTCGTCTCGGCCTGGATCCCATCATCGGGTTGCTGCCCGTGGTCGGTGACCTGATAGGCCTGGTGCTGTCCCTGTATGTCCTGCTGGAAGCGCACCGGGCCGGCGCCAGCAAGCGCATCAAGGCCCACATGGTCAAGAATATGCTGATTGAGACTTTCGGCGGCATGGTGCCTGTGGTGGGGGACGCATTTGATATCGTCTATAAGGCCAACACCCGCAATACACGCCTGTTACGGGAGTACCTGGAACAGGAACTGAATACCGAACCACAACCACGCTTTCCGTGGAGGCAGCTGATTTTTCTGGTCATACTACTGACCATTCTCACCAGCGTGATCATGTTCGCCTGGTAACCACCAGGGCCACTCCGGTGATGGAAATCGCACCGCCAACCATGGCCAGAACACCCAGCCGCTCGTCAAACAACAGGAACGCTTCCAGCGCGGTCACTGGCGGCACCAGGTAAAACAGACTGGCCACCTGCGAGGCTGCGCCCTGGCGGATCAGCCACATCAGCAACAGGATGGCGCCGATGGAGACACCAAACACCAGCCAGGCCATGGATAGCTGCAACTGGAGCGCCCATTCCACCTCCCGGGTTTCCAGGGTGAAAGCCCCGATGGCAAAAAACACTGCCGCGGCGGTGTACTGGATCAGCGTGCCCGCTACCAGGTCCGCCTGGGTGCCGTTGCGTTTCTGGTATACCGTTCCCAGAGATATCCCTGCCAGGGAGAACCCGGCCCAGACCAGGGTCCACAGGGGAAAGTCAGAGGTATGGCCATCACCTCCGACAAACTTCTCCAGCAACACCAGGGTGACGCCCACCAGCCCCAGGGTCAGCCCCAGCCATTGCCGCCCCGAGACACCTTCCTTCAGGACAATAACCGCTGCAGCTGACGTGACCAGCGGCTGCAGGCCAACAATCAACGACACAATACCCGACGGCATACCGCCCTGGATGGCATAATACACGCCACCGAGATAGCAACCGTGCACCAACAGACCGGTAACGGCCAGATGGCCCGCTCCCCGCCACCCCGGCCACCGCGTTTTCATCAGCCAGGCCAGCCCCGCCAACAATACCAAGGTGAACAGCATGCGGATCAACAGCAGGGTGAACGGCTCAGCATACGGCAATCCGTACTTGGCTCCGATGAATCCGGTGCTCCACAACCACACAAACAGCGCAGGCACCAGAAAGGTATAGAAAACTGAACGCATGACGATTCAACCAGGCAAAAGAATTCCAGAGTGCAACCACTCTAAAAGTTAGCAGGCAAACAATACAGATACAGACAGCAGGCTTTAACACCATTACAGTTGCGAGTTCATGACCCTGTCCTGCTCCGAACCAACCCGCTATCATTCACGCCATGAAACTTTCCCGAATCCTCAGCAACCAGAACGGTGTCAGCCGCAAGCAGGCCAATGCTCTGATCGCGGCCGGACGGGTCACGGTCAACAGCAACGTATGTCGGGAAGGATCCATGGATATCGACCGCTTCGCCACCGTCGCGGTTGATGACAGCATTATCCAGCAGGGCACCGAAGCCCTATACCTGATGTTGCACAAGCCAGCTGGCTATCTTAGCGCTACCGAGGATAAGGTACACCCCACGGTGCTGGACCTGATTGCCCCGGACCTGCGAGCCGACCTGCATATTGCGGGACGCCTGGACCGCGCCACCACCGGTCTGTTGATACTGACCAACCACGGTACCTGGTCCCGGGGCCTGACCGAACCCAGGGTCAGGATTCCCAAGGTTTACCGGGTGACCACGGCATACCCCATGTCACCGGAAACCGCGGCACGCTTTGCCGAGGGCATCTGGTTTGAATACGAACAATTGACAACCTCACCTGCACACATTGAACAGATCGATGCCACCAACGCCCGGCTGACGATTTATGAAGGCCGTTATCATCAGGTGAAAAGAATGTTTCACGCTGTGGGTAACCGTGTTGTCTCCCTGCACCGGGAGCGAATGGGCGCCATTGCCCTTGACCAGGCACTAAGCCCGGGACAATACCGCACACTGACCGTTCAGGAGACGCAATCCGTACCGGGGTGATCACGCCGGTTCAGCGGTCCTTGCTCATCTTCTGCTTCAACATACGGTCCATCTGGCGGAAGGCTGGCTGGGTGAACCGCGTCACCGGACCAGGCAGTGCCGCCAGTGCCAGACTACCCAGGGTGCCCACCGGGCTCCCCACCCGCGCCGGGCGTTTATTTACCGCCTTTACGATCCATCCGGCCGCCTTGTCCACGTTCATCATTGGCATATGCCGGTAGATGCTGGTTCTTGAGGACATCGGCGTCCGCACCATCGGGAAATACACCACCGTGACGTCAATCCCCTTGTGGCCAAGTTCCGCCAACAGCGACCGGGAAAAAGACTCCAGCGCCGACTTGCTGGCGAGGTAGGCAGAAAACAGCGGGATCGGCACCTGGGACGACAACGTCGAGATGTTCACCACCTGCCCTTCCCCCTGCTCAAGCATACGGGGCAACAGCTTGAGGGTCAGCCCCACTGCCGCAATGTAGTTGATGTTCATCGTGCGCTGGTAATCATGAAGTCGGTCCAGGGCCTCGGTGATCGGTCGTCGAATCGAATGGGCGGCGTTGTTCACCAGCACATCCACCCGCTGATGCTCATCAAGAATACGCTCGGCACACTGGTTGAGCGACGCCTCATCGGTCAGGTCCGCCGGGTAGATCCATGCCTGCCCACCCTCGCTGGTGATTTCACGTTGAACACTGGCCAGCTCTTCCTCCCTTCGCGCCACCAGGCACACCCTGGCTCCTTGCTTCGCCAACTGTTTGGCCGCGACCGCACCAATACCGCTGGAAGAACCGGTGATTACCACCGTTTTACCCGCCACGCTCATGATCGTTTTTTCCCACATTTGTGAATGAATCAAAAGCCTATGATCAAAGCCTGTTCAAATACAATGACTGGAGACACCATCACATTTGCGAATATCGACACTTATCGTTACGTTTCTTCCATATCACAACGACGTATACTGGCGATTATCACGCAGACATCCGTTCAGGTTTCTCTCGAGTGCACAATGACAAGCGGTAATCTTCTCTCCACATCATTACTGACAACCCTATTGTT
Source organism: Marinobacter sp. (assembly GCA_022014155.1). Classification (GTDB taxonomy): domain Bacteria; phylum Pseudomonadota; class Gammaproteobacteria; order Pseudomonadales; family Oleiphilaceae; genus Marinobacter. The sequence goes on from JAKLLS010000010.1 coordinate 19,870, forward strand.
GGCATTACTGTCCCAACCGGTTGCTGGCGGTAGTGTGCAACGTATTGTTCACCCCGACGGCACGGTGGAATACACCAATGTCAAAAACAGCGAACAGCGGCGTGCTTCCAGCAAGAATGAGGTGGTCTATCGCTACCGGGATGAAAATGGCGTGGTCGCCTACAGTGGCAACCAACCGGCGGGGGCTGATTTTGACGTCATCCGCTTCCACTGCTATGCCTGCGATCCGAATTCCAAGGTAAACTGGCGGACCACACCGCTTTACCGTCAGCCCTACCGTGACGAAATCCAGGCGGCTGCCCGGCAATTCCAGATTGATCCGGCCCTGGTTCGCGCGGTCATCCACGCGGAATCCGCTTTCAATGCTCGTGCCATCTCCCCCAAGGGTGCCCAGGGGCTGATGCAATTAATGCCGGCCACGGCCCGGGAACTGGCGGTCAGTAACGCCATGAACGCCGCCGAAAATATCCACGGCGGGGTCAATTACCTGGCACAGATGCTCAAACGATTCGGCGGCGACACCAGGCTGGCCACCGCTGCCTACAACGCTGGCCCGGGAGCAGTCGGTCGCCATGGCGGCATCCCGCCGTACGCGGAAACCCGTGCCTATGTTGAACGGGTAGGTATTCTCCATGAACGTTACGCGAGCAACTAAGGCCGTTATCGGCCTTTCCTTACTATTGACCGTCAGCCCTGCGAGTGCCGCTTTCCGTTGTGGTAATGCCCTGGTCAGTCAAGGTGACTGGCCGCTGGAAGTGGAAGAACGCTGTGGTCAGCCGGACTACGTTGCGACATATCCCCAGGCCGTCCTACCGGGACTGGGAGTGGTACAAACCGAGGAACACTGGTACTACAACCGCGGCCCTCAGAGTTTTATACGTCGATTGGTTTTCCGTAATGGCAAGCTGCACCGGGAAGACAGCCTGGGTTATGGCTTTTACCCTGACAACGCAGGGCCCTGCACTACCGGCGTCCTGCAGGAAGGTATCAGCGAATTCGAAGTCGTCGCTCGTTGTGGTCAGCCCCTGTCAAAGCAGGTGACCTGGCAGGTCGTTACGCCGAATCGTACAGGGCTGGCACACCGGAGCTATCCGGTCCCCGTGGAAGAGTGGTTGTACGAATTGAGCAATACCCAGTTCCGCCGGGTGGTCATCCTTCGCAATGGCCGCGTAGTGGATGTGGAGTCCGCAAAAAAACCCTACTGACCCGTCCGGCCGGACAGTTTTTCCCGGGTCTGCAAACGCCCTTTTCGCCGGATTTCCGCGTTGTCGAATCGACGTTTCTGCTCGTCGGTTTCCGGGACCGCTTCAGGGACGTCCACCGGCTTACCCTCTTCGTCCAGCGCCACAAATGTGAAGAAGGCAGACAGGATATGCCTCACTTCTCCGGTGTAACTGTTTTCGGCCTCAACCCTGGCGCCGATTTCCATGGATGAACCCCAGCTTCGGTTCAGTGACAGGTTGAACAGCAGAGTATCGTTCCCTTTCGCCGGCGCCCGGAAGTGAATCGAGTCCACCGCGGCCGTCACACAGACATGGGCCGAATGACGCTCTGCAACTACCAGTGCCAGGCGATCACACTTGGCCATGATCATGCCGCCGAACACCGTGTTATGGGAGTTCATGTCATTGGGAAACACTTTATAGACATGCTTTTCAATGGCGGATGCGGCAACCGGCTTGGATTTAAGGCTGGGCATGCTTCCCTCCTGAGTGGACCAGATTCCCAAGCGTACTGAAACACCCCCATAGATAACAGTGCAAATCAGCAGTGGCCCGCCATCGGCACTATCGAAGTATTTACATCAACCAGATATCTCTGTGATATTAACCTGAGCCCCATTGATAACGATAGGTATGGGAAGGTTCCTTATCCACGCAATTGAGGGAGAACATCATGAACCAGCATCAAGGAAGCTGTTTCTGTGGTGAAGTGAAATTTCAGGTCAGTGGTGAGCCAGCGGCCATGGGCTATTGCCACTGTGATTCCTGTCGGCGATGGTCAGCTGGCCCCGTAAACGCGTTTTCCCTGTGGCCACCCACTAACTTTGAAATACTGGCCGGCGAAGACCAGATCGGCACTTTTCACCTGACTGAACAAAGCTACCGGAAATGGTGCAAGAAGTGCGGTGGGCACGTCTTTACCGACCATCCGACGATGGGACTGGTGGATGTGTACGTGGCTAACCTGCCCGACCTGGAATTCAAACCGGCACTGCATGTGCATTACCAGGAATCCGTATTACCCATCCACGACGGTCTGCCCAAGATGAAGGATGTGCCCGCAGAGATGGGAGGCTCGGGCGAGACCCTGCCCGAATAATCACCGTCCCGGACTAGTCCAGCCCCCTGGTCCGGGGTATTTATGTCCGGCGAATGCGGAACTCAGGACAGACATCATCAGTTACTGGCTGAGGCGCCTGGCCACCCATCGATGATACAGCCAAGCGAGAGTGGGCCGAATCACCGGCAAGCCAATCAGCCACGCCAGGGGTTTCAGTGCGGGCACGCGGGACATCAGCAGGATATAGGCATCCATTTCCCGGTGTACCCTGCCCTGGTCGTCCTTGACGTGTAGCTCCCTGAGGGCCTTGTCGGGATCGATACCCTCCTGGCGCAACTCATCGTCACGCCCGGTAATGTCCAGCCACTCAACGGATTCCCCGGTCTTGCCCGCCAGCTTTTCGTACCAGCGGCGGTCCTTGATGCAGGCGGAGCAGGAGCCATCGTAGAACACCACCAGTTTGCCGGCTGCGGTTGTCATAGTCGCCTCCTTCAGGAATATTGGCGCCACATTCATTATCGAATCCGGATAGCGGCTCTTTCAATGCCCTGCTATTCCAGTACCGTCAGGCGCGCCCCAGGAACCGGCGTTCCTCCACATTCACCTTGATTCTGTCGCCGGTGGAAATGTGCTCAGGCACCTGGATCACCAGCCCGGTCGACAGTGTTGCCGGCTTGGTTCGCGCTGTGGCCGAACCGCCCTTGATGGAGGGGTCGGTTTCCGCAATCTCCAGGTCCACCGTCGGCGGCAGGCCCAGTGCGACCGGGGCATCACTCACCAGAATCACCATCAGGCCCTCGGTGTCCTCGCTGATAAACAGCAGTTCTTCGGCGATGGACTCCCGGTTCAGGCTGTATTGCGTGAAGTCTTCGCTGTCCATGAAGACGTATTCATCGCCATCGGAATAGGAGAAGGTCGCCGGTCGGCGAACCAGGTCGGCCAGGTTCAGCATGTCCGAGTCCTTGAAGGTCTCGTCGATCTTGTTACCTGTCACTACGTCGTACATCCGCATGCGGTACAGACTGCCACCGGCACGCCCCTGGGGAACGGAGCGCTCGATGTCCTTTACGAAATAAGCCCTGCCTTCATACTCGACCGCTGAGTTCTTCTTGATTTCACTGGCTTTTGGCATGTCTTCAGATTCCGGAGCAATGAATGGGAAAACAAAGCTGCTGATATACCACGAAGATGGCCGACAGGCGATAGCCTTGGGCTAGTTTATTGCCGGCGCTACTGCATGGCGGTGAGCAAGGTGTGCCGCAGCCAGGTGTTGGCCGGATCCGACTCGCGTTCTCTGTGCCAGAACAGATGCAACTCCACGCCCGGCACGGTCATCGGTAGTGGGTGAATGTGGTTGTCCAGATAGGCGTTGCTGGAAATTGCCAAGCCGCGAGGCATGGTTAGCAGCAAATCACTGCCAGCCACCAAACGACAGGCAGACTCGTAGTGCTGGCAACGCGCCGCGATCTGGCGTTTTATGCTTTGTCGAGCCAGTTCGAAGTCGACAACACTGTATCCCATACGCCGGGACGATACAGTGACATGCTGCGCGGCCAGGTAACTTTCGCTGTCAATGGCTGCGCTAGAGCGACTGACCACCACGAACTCGTCGCGACTCAGGAAGCTATGGAACAGTTCATCATCGGCGGTCTGTGCCACATCAATAGCGCAATCGAGGCGGCCAGTAGCCAGATCTGCCTTGAGCGTTGTGCGTTTGATGCGCGCACTGCTGACGCGAATGTTCGGCACAGCTCTACGTAACACATTGACCAGCCTCGGTAGCAAAGCGGGCTCAATCACGTCGAGCATCGCCAAGGTCACCGTAGTGATATCGCGGGAGGGCTCAAAGCTATGGCTGTGGGTTACGGCTCGTTGCAGAAACCCCAAACCTTCCTGAACGTCCGGCCAAATACGTGTGGCCAGCGGCGTCGGCACAACACCCTGAGCCTCGCGGATGAATAGCTGGTCGTCGAGTTGCTGGCGCATACGAGCCAGCGCATGGCTAACGGCTGACTGGCTTACAGACAGCAGCTCTGCCGCGCGCGTGAGATTACGCTCGCGATAAATCGCGGCGAAAACCCGAAACAGGTTCAAGTCCAGGCGCGTTATGGGGGATGAGCAATTATTTTTGTTCATGTCTGCCAATGAAAAACCATCACTTCATTAATTATATGCCAACATCTAGTATGACGATACTCAGTCGAAGCGCCAGCTCATGCACAGTGAAAGATACTCCGTGGTCATGATCATTTGGCTTGTCAGCACAGGAGCTGAAATGGTCGAGGATCAATCCGGTTCTTCACGCTCTGGCCTCCTTCGGCCAATTTAACATGGGGAGAGGCAATAAAATGAACAGGACCAACTCAGACAGGGTCGCTCTGGTAACTGGCGCGGCGAACGGCATTGGTCGCGCCACCGCGTTGGCATTCGCAAAAAACGGGTACAAAGTGGTTGTCTCCGACATCGACAGCCAAGCAGGTAAAGAAACAGTAGCGTTGATCGAGGAGACAGGCCATGAGGCATCGTTCATTCGCTGCGATGTGTCCCGTGATGAAGAAGTACGCCTATTGATTGAAAAAACTGTTTCAGCCTACGGCAGACTTGATTGCGCATTCAACAATGCCGGGATTGAGATTGAGAAATGCAAATTGGCCGATGGCGACGAAGGCGTTTTCGATTCCATCATGAACGTGAACGTGAAGGGGGTATGGTTGTGCATGAAGCACCAAATCCCCGTAATGCTTGCGCAGGGTGGTGGGTCAATTGTCAACACCGCCTCGGTCGCAGGGTTGATCGCTGCGCCCAAACAGGGCATTTATTCCGCCTCCAAGCATGCAGTGATCGGGTTAACCAAGACAGCTGCTGTCGAATACGCTCGAAGGAATATTCGAGTGAATGCCGTTTGCCCTGCAATTATCGACACCGAAATGTATCGTCGTGCCAACGTAGCTGATGCAAAACATGTGACCATGGCAGTAGCAGCTCATCCGATCGGGCGGATAGGAACTGCCGAAGAAATTGCAGCAGCCGTTCTTTACTTGTCCGGAGATTTAGCGGGCTTTACCACTGGCGTCGCCATGCCGGTCGATGGCGGCCTCACGGCTCAGTGAGCAATAAATAACAATATGAGTATTTAGCCAATTACAGAGAATAGTTATGAGCGAATACCAGAGTTTTACTCGTGAAGACCATGAAGGTGTTGCCGTGGTGCAATTCAATCACCTACCGATTAATTTGGTCGACCGTACCATGGTGATCGACCTGCTCCGTTTGGCCCAAAAGCTGGAGGATGATCACCAGACCAAAGTCGTTATCTTTCGCAGCGACAATCCGGAATTCTTCCTTGCCCACTATGATCTGGGCAGTGAACTCGACGCTCCTCCCGTAGCCATGCCGCCAGGCACGACGAGCCCACTTAGTGGGCTCTTCAGTCGTTTGAGTCGCCTTCCCCAGGTAACCATTGGTGAGTTGAGAGGACGCGCCCGAGGAGCTGGAAGCGAGTTTCTTCTGGCGCTGGATATGCGTTTCGCCGCTCGCGAAACAGCAGTGCTTGGACAACCGGAAATTGGAGTGGGACTCTTACCGGGAGCAGGTGGAACTGTACGGTTGACGCAAATGCTGGGTAGAGGCCGGGCACTGGAAGTATGCCTGGGTGGAGAGGATTTTGATGCCGATACCGCCGAGCTCTATGGCTGGATCAACCGAGCGCTGCCAGGCGAGCAACTCAGCCCCTTTTGCGATGCTCTTGCCCGCCGTATTGCCGGGTTCCCGGCCAAAGGTATCAGCAATGTCAAAGCGGTGGTGGATAGTGTCAGCAGACCCGATGAAGATACTCTGGCGGATGAGTCACAGCGCTTTGTTGCCGACATGCACGAGCAAGAAACAATTGACCGCGTGAGATGGTTGCTCTCGCAGGGCGGCCAAACCCAAGGCGCCATGGAACTTAAACTTGGTGAGCTGTTGGACAGATACCCCCTCCCTATAGACGCCTAGTGTCCCGTTTGGTCAATTGATGAACGCAAAGGCCAAATGCCTTCGCGACTATCTGAAGGAATATATACAGCGGCACCTGCCGAGGGCTTATGCCGCAACGGCCTGACACCGCCGGCCAGTAGAATATAGCAAGCCGTCAGCGGCTTTGGCCGCTGACGGCGTTTATTTCACCCATCGTCACTCAGACGCAGCAATCAGACTGGCGTTACCACCGGCAGCGGTGGTATCCACACACAGGTGGCGCTCGATCACGAACCGCTGATCCAGGGTATGTTCCGTGATCAGTGGCAACAGGGCGCCGTCACGTTTCGCCAGTGCCTGGCGGTATTCCCCCAGCAGGGACTGCTCGGCACAACTCACCACAGCCTGGAAACCACGGGCCATTGCCAGGGCTTCGGGTTCCAGCAGTCCTTCAATACCAACGATCGGCAGGCCGGCCTTGGCGGCACGGTTTACGGTGTCGTCCACGCCAGGTGCGATCACAACGACTTTATTGCCCTGAGACAGCGCCATCGCGGCCTGCTCCAACGCGGTTTGCTTGTCCGGGCCAAGACAGAGAACAATGCCACGGGCGTGGTTGGACAGGCGGTTCAGCTCACCGGTTGGGCCTGGCAACTCTTCGGCATGGGCATCCAGCGGCTCTGGAACTTCCCCGAAGACCGGCTTCATGGCTTCGATTCTGGCCTCTGGGGCCGGCGCATTCATGTCGCGCAGCTTGCCAATCAGCCCTTCAAGCTTCTTGATATCAACCGGCTTGGCGCCAGCGTCCGCCGGCCGCTCAACCGTCACCCCTTTCAGGAAGCGGCGAATGTATTGCGGACCACCGGCCTTGGGACCGGTCCCGGACAAGCCTTCGCCACCAAACGGCTGGGAGCCCACAATGGCGCCAATCTGGTTGCGGTTGACGTAGGTGTTGCCCACCTTGATCCGGCTTGAGATCCGCTCAACGCGGCGATCAACCCGGCTGTGAATACCGAACGTCAGGCCATAGCCCTTGGCGTTGACGGCATCTACCACCTTGTCGATGTCCTTGGCCGCAAAGGTCGCCACATGCAGCACCGGACCAAAGATTTCTTCTTCCATTTCCTCGATGCCGGTGACCTTGAGCACCGCCGGCGATACGAACAGCCCCTGGTCAGGAACCGGGAGTTTCTTGAGCAGGCGACCATCGCGCTCAAATTTGTCGCAGTGATCGACGATTTTCTTGCGGGCATTTTCATCGATGACCGGGCCCACATCCGTGGACAGCAACCAGGGATCGCCAATACCCAGCTCCTCCATGGCGCCGTATAGCATCTCCAGCAGGTTATCGGCGATGTCTTTCTGCACGTAGAGCATGCGCAACGCCGAACAACGCTGGCCCGCGCTCTGGAAGGAGGATGCCAGCACATCCCGTACCACCTGTTCCGGCAGCGCAGTGGAATCCACGATCATGGCGTTGAGACCGCCGGTTTCCGCCACCAGCGGGGCATCCGGGGCCATGGTCTCCGTCATCATCTTGTTGATGCTTTGGGCCGTGGCCGTGGAGCCGGTAAAGCACACGCCGGCCACCCGCGAATCGGCGGTGAGCGCGGCCCCCACGGTCGCGCCCGTGCCAGGCAGCAGTTGAATGACGTCGCGGGGGATGCCGGCTTCATGCATCAGTTCCACCGCCCGCGCCGCCAGCAGAGACGTCTGCTCGGCGGGTTTGGCAACCACGGTATTACCGGCTGCGAGGTTGGCCAGAATCTGGCCGGTGAAGATGGCCAGCGGGAAGTTCCACGGCGAGATGCAACACATCACGCCACGGGCATCACCGCTGTCTTTATAACGGATGGCCTCGTTGGCGTAATACTGGGCGAAGTCTACCGCTTCGCGGATCTCGGCAACCGCGTCCAACAGGGACTTACCCGCCTCACGGGTGGTCAGCGCGAACAGCTCGTATGCATGCTCTTCATAAAGATCACCCACCTTGCGCACCAACGCCGCCCGCTCTTCAACGGGTGTTTGGGACCAGCTACCAAAACCTGCAGCAGCAGCGGTAATTGCGGTATCCACATCCGCATCGGAAGCCTGGGTCACATGCCCGACCAGATCGTCCAGATTGGCCGGATTGCGCACAACCTGGACCTCGGTACCGGCCACTTCGCCGGCAATCACCGGACCTGCCTTCCAGCGGTAATCCCGGTAGGCATCGCGACCTTCATCAATCTCTTTCACCGTGACCGGATCAGTGATGTCCCAGCCCTTGGAGTTACGGCGGTGCTCTCCGAACAGCTTGAACGGATGTACGATCGCCTTGCTGGAAATGGTGCTGCCCATCTCCTCCACGCTGAGCATCGGATCCTTGGCGATTTCTTCCGGCGTGATGCGAGTATCAACAATCTGGTTCACGAACGAGCTGTTGGCGCCATTCTCAAGCAGGCGGCGCACCAGGTACGCCAGCAGATCCTTGTGGGGGCCGACCGGCGCGTAGATACGGCATGGAACGCCGCTCACTTTCAGCACCTCGTCATGCAAGGATTCGCCCATACCGTGCAGGCGCTGGAATTCGTAGCTTTCCACACCCTTGGACTGTGCCAGTTCAAGAATTGAAGAAACCGAATGAGCATTATGGGTAGCGAACTGCGGATAGATCCGATCGGCCATGTTCAGCAGCTTGGTCGCGCAGGAGACAAATGACACATCGCTGCATGCCTTACGGGTGAAAACCGGGAAGCCGTTCAGGCCCATTATCTGGGCACGCTTGATTTCCGCATCCCAGTAGGCGCCTTTGACCAGGCGTACCATGAGACGGCGATCGTATTTTTCAGCCAGTCCGTAGAGCCAGTCCAGCGTATACGAGGCCCGCTTGCCGTAGGCCTGAACCACCACGCCGAAACCGTCCCAGCCGGCCAGCTCAGGGTCAGACACCAGGGCTTCGATCACATCCAGTGACAGGTCCAGGCGATCCTGTTCCTCGGCGTCGATGTTAAAGCCCATGTTGGCGGCCGCAGCCTTCCTGACCAGCGTGCGGGCGCGGGGTAGCAGCTCGTTCATCACCCGCTCTTTGTTGCCGTACTCGTAACGGGCCAGCAGTGCGGACAGCTTGACGGAAATCCCCGGATTCTTGCGCACGTCTCCTTCGCAGGCCTTGGCGATGCTGTCGATAGCGTCGGAGTAGGAATCAAAATAACGCTTGGCGTCGTCATCAGTGCGGGCGGCTTCACCCAGCATGTCATAGGAGTAGGTGTAGCCCTTGGCCATATACTCTTTGGCTTCGTCCTGGGCTTCATCGATGTCACGGCCCAGGACGAACTGGCGACCCATTTCCTTCATCGCCTGACCAGCCACGGTGCGAATCACCGGCTCACCAAAACGCTTGAGCAGCTTGCGCAGGGTATCGCCCACGGTGTGGCGCTCCGAATCCCTGAGCAGGTTGCTGGTCATCAGCAGGGCGACCGTGGCGGTATTGATCAGTGGCGAGGAAGCCTTGCCGACATGGGCTCCCCAGGCACCGGAAGTGATCTTGTCTTCAATAAGTTCATGGATAGTCGTGTTGTCCGGCACACGCAGCAACGCTTCCGCCAGACACATCAGCGCGACGCCCTCTTTGGTGGTGAGGCCATACTCCGCCAAGAACTTCTCCATGATAGTGGACCTGGCGTTCTTGCGGACACTACGAACCAGGTCGGCGGCGCGGGCGGAAATGGCTTCGCGCTCTGCCTGGGTCAACTGAGCATCAGCAATCAACTCACGAATCACTTTGTATTCGTCAGCCAGGTAGTATTCACGAATGGCCTGGCGGCTATCGATAAGTGCGGGAGTCACAGACTGCTGCGGTCTCATAGTTGTACCCTCTTAGTTGTTTATCTGTCTCGCATTCTACCGAGATCAACAAAGACTGTTTCTCTATTAGAACCGTACCCGCATACCATTTTGTCTTTTTTGTTCGTTAAAATTTAATTAATTCCCCATTAAAGAATCAATACTTAGACATTTTCCCTAACAAAACCTCATCACTCGGTCTTGGAGGCCAGCTCCCGAAGCACGCCGTGAGCAACCGAAAAAACCGCACAATCAACCTCGTTGGCGGTCTGCATATCACCCAGCATCTGTTTCCAGCGTCCCAACAAGGGCTGTTTGTCTTCACGCCAGACCTCCAGTAACTGTTCCGGAGAACGCTCCCCGGGCACCTCGTCAGACCCTGCGGAAAACACACTGGACGTGAGATCCCGCAGTTTCTGATCGAGCTCATCCCGATAGTGTATTGTAGCCAGCACCTGCCAATGGCCCCGGGCCCGGAATACTCGCATCTGCCTGTCCAGCCAGGTCAGGTTCAGACTTTCTCCCAACCGGAAGTACACCCATGCCACGGACTCAAGGGGGCGGTCCAACTGACGGGATATCTCAATCATATCCATCAGCCAATAACGGCTCTCAGCGGAAGCACAATAAGCTGCGAGATGCTCCGGCACCTCTTCCCTATGGTACTCCTCATAACGTTCCTGCCAACGACTTTCCGGGATCACCGTCGCCAACCTTTCCGTCGATGCCAATACCTCGGCCAGGGGCTCCTGATAACGCCCCACGCAGTTGTCCGGATCCAACCCGTGCCAGCGATTTTGCAACAACCAGCGAGTACTCCGCGTTACCAGACGAATCACATCCGCGAACATCTCGGCCTGAATCCGGGCACTGATCTGACCGTCCAGCGCTTCAATCTCGGTCCATTTGGCATCTACGCCATGGACGCGCAGGGAGATCAGGTAGGCAGCGGCCAGGCGACCACAGTCGACCCCGGTGGCATTGCGAATCTTGTCGACCCAGGTAATTCCCATGCGGTTGACGATATCGTTGGCGATCTGGGTCGCGGAGATCTCGGCACGCAACGGGTGAGTCTCTACGGCATCGGGGAAAGCCTCCTGCAAAGACGCAGGAAAGGCCGAATGAAGCGCCGATGCAAAGCGATGATCGTGAACGATGGGGGCGGTGAGCAACGCCTGCTTGAGCTCGATCTTGGCGTAGGACACGAGCACCGCAAGCTCCGGACGGGTAAAGCTCGCGGCACGCTCACGCCGGGCCAGCAGCTCATCATCGTCGGGCAGGAATTCGAGCGCCCGATCGAGCTTGCCTTCAGTCTCCAGACGCCGCATAAGGCGTTCATATTCGTCGACCGACGCAACCACACCGCTCTGGGCCAGACTCAACGCCATGGCCTGCCGGTAATTGTTTGTCAGCACCAGGTCAGCCACTTCGGGCGTCATCGCCCGCAGCATCCGGTTGCGCTCGTCCAGGGTCAGCCGCCCTTGCTCGACCAGGTCGTTGAGCAGAATTTTGATATTGACCTCATGATCCGAGCAATCAACCCCACCGGCATTATCGATAAAGTCGCTGTTGGCGGCACCGCCAGTACGGGCAAAACCGATACGACCAAGTTGGGTCACTCCAAGGTTGCCACCCTCACCCAACACCTTGCAGCGCAACTGGTCACTGTTGACCCTTAACCCGTCATTGGATTTATCGCCCACCTCTTCGTGGGATTCCTCCCCGGCCTTCACATAGGTGCCGATGCCGCCGTTCCACAGCATATCCACCGGGGCCCTGAGCAGTGCACTGATCAACTCGTTGGGAGATAACCGGTTGTCCTCCACGTTGAGCAGGGCGCGCATCTGCGGTGACAACGGGATCGATTTCATGGAGCGGGGAAACACACCGCCGCCCTCACTGATCAGCCGGGTGTCGTAATCCGCCCAGGTCGATCCGGGCATCTGGAACAGGCGCTGGCGTTCGGTAAAGGAAGCGCTGGCGTCCGGCTCGGGGTCGATAAAAATATGCTGGTGATTGAACGCACCCACCAGACGAATACGGTCTGACAACAGCATGCCGTTCCCGAAAACATCGCCGGCCATATCCCCGATACCAATCACGGTGAATTCATCCTTCTGGGTATCCAGGCCCTGCTCCAGGAAATGGCGTTTCACCGATTCCCAGGCACCGCGGGCGGTAATCCCCATTTTCTTGTGGTCGTAGCCCTCGCTGCCACCGGAGGCAAATGCATCGCCCAGCCAGAAACCGTATTCCTCCGACAGCCGGTTGGCGATGTCGGAAAAGGTCGCGGTCCCCTTATCAGCGGCGACCACCAGATAGGTATCGTCATCATCATGGCGAACCACATTGGCCGGAGGGACAACCACGCCACCTTCCAGGTTGTCCGTCAGATCCAGCAGCCCCCGGATAAAGGTCTGGTAGCAGGCGATGCCTTCGGCCCGCAGATCCTCCCGGGAACCGTCCCGAGGCGGCTGCTTGACGATAAAGCCACCTTTGGCTCCAACCGGCACGATCACCGAATTCTTGACCTGCTGAGCCTTGACCAGCCCAAGGATCTCTGTGCGGTAATCCTCCACTCGATCGGACCAGCGCAGACCGCCCCGGGCAACCGGACCCGCCCGCAGATGGACACCTTCCACGCGCGGTGAGTACACAAACACCTCAAAGCGCGGGCAGGGTTTGGGGATATCGGGAATAGCAGCGGGGTCGAGTTTGAAAGACAGGTAACCCTTGATCTGGCCACCGTGCTGACGCTGGTAGTAGTTGGTTCTCAGTGTCGCCTTGATCAGCACATAGAACCGTCTGAGGATACGGTCGTCATCCAGACTTTCCACGGCTTCCAGGGCGCCGAGGATATCGCTCTCAATTCGCCCGGCCATCACTTCCCGGGTCTCCGCCGGAATATCCGGATCAAAACGCGCGTTGAAGTAGACCACCAGCATTGACGTAATGTTCAGGTGACGCGCCAGGGTGTCGGCAATAAACGGTTGGCTGAAGCCAAAACGTATCTGCTTGATATACCGGGAATACGCCCTCAGCAGCGCGACTTCGCGCCACCCCAGCCCCGCAGCCATGATGAGCTGGTTGAAGTCGTCATTTTCCGCGAAGCCATTCCAGATTTCACGAAACGCCTCCTGCAACAGGGGCTTGGCCTTTTCCAGATCGGCGTCTCGGCAATGGGAGTGGCACTCCACGGTAAAGTCACTGATGCCGAAATGTTCCCCGTCCCGCCGCTGAACCCGATACGGATGCTCCCCCAGCACCCGCATCCCCAGGTTCTCCAGTATGGGAATGACATCCGAGAGAACCACCGGGTTGCCCTGACTGTAGAGCTTGAAGTTGAGTTCTCCGTCGGAGGATGGCTGTTTCTCGACTGATGGCGCTGAAAACTGGTAGAAACGCATGGGCACATCGGAGCTGACGGCAATGGACTGGATCTGGTGAATGTCACCAATGGCCTCCGCCACGGGAAAACGTGCCCGGTATGCGGAAGGAAAGCCGCCGCTGAACATCTGAGCACACAGACCACCGGACGTCTCACCCAATGACTCAACCAACTGAGCGTGCAGATCATCGTCCCAGGACTGGGACTCGGTCATCATCTTCGCGACAACTTCCCGCAGGTTCCTGGTGTTGTGGGGATCCGACTCCTGATCCTGGAGAGCGTCAGCAAGTTGTTCCAGCAAGGTTTGTTGTTGTGATGGGCGGGACTGTGACATGGAGCGTCTCCGGGTACATTCAACTGGGTATATGGAATGGAGGAAGTTCCAGTATACTCAACTCTCGGAAGTCTCTTTGACCATATAGTTTCAAAATACAGGTATTTTGATTATATTTGGGTCTTGGTTCAGCCGTTCATCCAGCCAGGAAACAAAGTTATGGTCGAATTGGATAGAATCGATCACGCCATCATTCGCGAACTTCAGAAGCATGCCCGGATCACCGTTACCGAGCTTGCCTCTCGTGTGGGGCTATCAAAAACACCCTGCCAGGTTCGCATGCGCCGGCTCGAAGAACAGGGCTACATCACCGGCTACACCGCACTGGTTAACCAGACCAAACTCGGGCAGAGCCATATCGCCTTCGCACAGGTCACCCTGCATGACACCAGCAGTCAGTCCCTGACCGCTTTCAACAAAGCCGTGAAGCAGATTTCCGCTGTCGAGCAATGCCATATGATCGCCGGCAACTTCGACTACCTGCTGAAGGTCAGGACCCGAAACATGGCAGAGTATCGCCAGGTGCTGGGGGAACAGATCTCGGCCCTGCCCCATGTGTTGCAGACCAGCACGTTTGTGGTGATGGAGAGCGTCAAGGATGCGGGGCTGTAAGCCGAAGCAAACGCCCCATCCTCCCATTGATAGACGCTCACCTACCGATAAACGCCGCTCGGACCAATATCCAGATGCGCCAGATGGCAGTGGCTGGCATCCAGTTCCAGGGGGATTCCGGCATGGGCACTCGTGCGTCCACGGGCCACTTCCGCCACCGCGTACTCAAAACCGCCAGGCAAGTCGATACGCGCCCTTTCCTCCTCACCTGAGATCGGATTGAGTATGGGCTCCCCGGATGCGTCAATCATGTCAGCCACACGGACACTGGCGCGACGCCCCTCAACATCACAGTCCAGCTGAATCGAACAGAACACCGGATCGTGCATTTTGGTCAACGTGCTGGCAAACACGTTGAAAAACGTGGCCCCGGGCTCGGAGGTCTCACCGGACAGGATCGACATAATAGCCTCGCGCTGCTCAGGCGTTGCCCGCTCATCGACAAAAGCCTGGGCCTGGCCGTTACCCTCGTGGATGGCTCCCGGCCATTGCAGTGTCATGGCAAACGACAAGCCATCCAGACGGGTATCGCCAAAAAACCCGTCTTCAATCCTCACCGCCGCAAACGCCTTGCAGTTACCATGAGTCGGCCGACCCATGAACTGGCAAGGACAGCCCACCTCACAGTTACAGTTTACGAACTCCAATCCCTTGATGCGCCAATCAACCTTGTTCATCTCCGTCACTCCTGTAAGCAACGCAGTGTGTGTGGGTAAAAGGGTAGTTCAGATCAAGGAATGGCATTAGACGATTACGAACCCAGAATCGGCCGGATATAATCATCAGCATTACTCGGCCTATTCAGTTACATGCCCGATTTCGGGACAGCACAATTTTGTGCAATACCCGTTTTTATTCAGGCGTCAGACTCCTTCGGACCACTCTTACCGAAAGGAACTGTCCGTGACCCTGTCCCTGATTTTGCCCATGTCTGCCTTTGCACTGGCCGCCTCCATATCGCCGGGGCCGGTCAACCTTGTGTGTCTGAGCAGCGGCACCCGCTATCGCCTGCGCAAGGGATTGTGGTTCGTTACCGGTGCCACGCTGGGATTCATCGCCCTCTTCCTGGCCATCGGGCTCGGACTGCATTCCGCGCTTGCCTGGATTCCGGGATTTGAACGGTTGCTGACCTGGGCCGGTATCGCGTTTCTGCTTTACCTGAGCTATCGCCTGGCCGTGGATGATGGACGAATCTCCGAAGAAGCCCCTGACGGGGCCCCCGGATTCTGGACCGGCGCACTTATGCAGTGGCTCAATCCCAAGGCGTGGCTGGCTTCCGTCTCAGGCATCGGGGCATACACTTCCGGTGGCGATCTGACCCAGCTGACGATCTTTGCCGCCCTGTATCTACCCATCTGCTGGCTGTCCTTGTCCACCTGGGTACTGACCGGGCGCTTTCTCCGCCAGCATATCCAGCGCCCTTCGCTCTTGCGTGCGGTTAATCGAGCCCTTGCCGCCCTGCTTGCGGCGAGTTGCCTGTACCTGATCCTCGATTAGCGGTCGACCGTACTGTCCCGGAGTGGCAGCAACCAGCCGTTTGAACACCCGCTGGAAGTGAGGCTGATCAAAGAACCCCGCCGCCAGAGCTGCATCAGCGATCGGAGCACCTTGCTTCAGAGCGCGCTGCCCAAGCTGGATGCGGCGGTTGATCTGATAGGCGTGGGGCGTCATCCCGAAGTGTTTGCGGAATACCCGCACCAGATGCGAGGGAGACAACGCCACACGCTCCGCCATCCAGTCCAGGGACAACTCATCCACACAATGATCATCCAGGTATCGGGCAAGCTCCTGCATCGGAGCAGGCGCAGGTGGAAATGGCCAGCCGGGCTGTATGGATGGCGCCGAAACCGACACCATCACCTCAGACAGAAACGCTTCCGCCCGGTCACGTTTTTGCGGTATCGACACCTGCTCATCCAACAGGATGCCCGCCAGGTCCCGGAACCCCAAAAACAACGGCTCCGACCGGCTGACATCGCAATCCAGGTCTTGCCAGACCGGCTCATCAAGCAACCCCAGACGGAACCGAAGCCTGGCCAGCCATTCGGCATCCACATACAGCATCAGGTAGGCCCATCGCTGATTTCCAATGGGGTTGCAGTTGTGTACCCATTCCGGGTTCATGAATACCAATGACCCGGCACTGACGCGATATCGCCGATCCACATAGATAAACGTACTCTGCCCGGCGGTAATGGCGCCCATCGACCACTGGGTGTGGGTATGAGGCGCGTAACACACCTTGCGGCCATCCTCGACGACCCGAAGTTCGACATGGGGCAGCCGACTGTCACGCCAGAATATCGGTTGGGGGGTGGATGACCTGCTCATACAGTAACTCGCCTCCGACTTGTGGGGGGTGGTTTGTGGAGGAATTTCCCACCGCACAGTGCTAGAGTTTACATGGAACATCCATCTGCGTAAGGGAGGTCTCAATGAAACGTCCCGTCAGAATCGCAATCACCGGTGCCGCCGGTAGCGTCTGCTACTCTCTGCTGTTCAAAATCGCCACCGGCGATATGATCGACCAGGATCAGCCCGTCATCCTACAGCTCATTGAGGTGCCCGAAGCCATGGGGGCGTTGCGCGGCATAGCCATGGAACTGGAAGACTGCGCATTCCCATTGCTGCACAGTATCAGCCTGTACGACAAGTTTGAAGAAGGTGTTGTCGGCGCCCACTATGTGCTGCTACTCGGCGCCAAGCCCCGTGGACCGGGTATGGAGCGCAGCGAACTGATTGCCGTGAACGCCCCGGCCTTTGCCAGCCAGGGCCGTGCCATCAATCAATTCGCCAACCGGGACGTGAAAGTACTGGTAGTGGGCAATCCCGCCAACACCAACGCACTGTGCGCCAGCCGCAACGCCCCGAACCTGTCGCCAGCGCAATTCACCGCCCTCACCCGGCTGGATCACAACCGCGCCCGGGGCATCCTGGCCAACCACACCGGCGCCAACCCCAAGGACATTCGCCGCATCACAATCTGGGGTAACCACTCCACCACCCAGTTCCCCGACCTGAGCCACACCACCATCTACGGTGAGCCGGCGATGTCGCAGGTGGATGAGAGCTGGTATCGCGATCACTTTATCCAGAAGATCCAGAAACGTGGCGGAGCCATCATCGAGGCCCGCGGGCGTTCCAGCGCGGCCTCCGCCGCCCAGGCTGTCATCAACCACATGCACGACTGGATCAATGGCACCGACGAGAATGACTGGGTCAGTATGGCCATCGTCAGCGACGGCAGCTACGGTATCGCAAAGGGAATCGTCTATTCCTTCCCAGTGCGCTGCGACTACGGTCGCTACCAGATCGTACCGGGACTGGAGATCAGTGACTTTGCGCGGGAAAAAATGACCGCAACCGAGCAGGAGTTGCTCGCGGAAATGAAGACCGTCGCCGACCTGCTCCCCAAAGAAACGGAAGCGTCACACCAAAACCTCGCAGTGGGCCTGCGGTCGGGGCAATACCTGAAGACCGACCGGGTGCGTTAATCAGATCAGTTTCTGATCATAGGCATACTTGGTCAGCTCTGCTGTAGTATTTAAATGCAGCTTGGTTTTGATGTTCTGCCGATGGCTCTCAACGGTTCTCACGCTGATATTCAGTTCATTGGATATGGCTTTGCTACTGAGCCCCTTGGCCACCCTGGCAAGAATGGCCTCCTCGCGCCGGGTCAGTTTGCTCTCCACTGGATCCGTAGTTTCCCCATGGCGAAACAGGGTTTCGGTCGCCGCCCGGCAGATATAGGTGGCGCCATCAGCCACGGTACGGATGGCGCGGACCATTTCTTCAACGGATACGTCCTTCAGGATGTAGCCCTTGGCACCATGAAACATCAGCTGGGAAATATATTCCCGGTTGTCGTGCATGCTGAGGATAAGAACTTTCAGGTCAGGATAGCGCTCATGAAAGATCTTCGTCGTCTCAATACCGTTCATGTTGGGCATACTGACATCCATCATGACAACGTCCGGCTTCAGGCCCTTCACCAGCTCGAGCGCTTCCAGGCCGTTGGTGGCCTGGCCAACGACTTCGATCCCCTTCTCCTGTTCCAGCCGCGCCCTGATACCTTCCAGGACCAGGATGTGGTCATCGACCAGCATGACTTTCAGTACGGATTCTGATGTGCTCATAGGACTATTACCGTCGCTGTGGAGCCAGGGAGCCTCTGCTATTTCGACTACGCCTGGAACCGTTTGAATGAGGCCATTATCGATGTCCCGCTACCTGGCCGGGAAGATACCTCAAACTCCCCACCCAAAAACTCCACGCGCTCGCGCATATTACGCAATCCTATGCCTCGCCTGGCGTATGCATTCTTTTCACCAATTCCCACACCGTTGTCGGAAATACACAAAAACAGACCTTCCGCGTCTTCTTGCAAACTCAATGTCAATCTCGTGGCCCGGGCGTGCTTTTCGATGTTGGACAGCGCCTCCTGGACAATGCGATACAACGTGGTGGCCACCTCCTCGGAAATATCACTCTGTGAAGGCTGAATATCAACGTCCATGACGAAGCCGCTACGTTCGCGGAAGTCATCCAATAATTGGTTGAGCGCTGCCAGCAATCCCAGGTCATCCAGCACACTGGGGCGTAAGTCATGGGAAATACGCCGCACTTCCTGTATCGCCCGGTTCAATACTTCTCCGCCTTTCGCCAATGATTCGTGGGCGGATTCAGTAGTGGGAATGTTGGTCATGGCTGTTTCCAGGCGGTACTTTACCGAAACCAGCAGTTGGTTGATGCCGTCATGCAATTCCCTGGAGACCCGGCGGCGTTCCTCCTCCTGGTGCTGTACCGTCTTATGGCTTAGCTCTTTAAGGTTCTGGTCCGCCAGGCGATGCTCGCGCACGTTAAACAGAACCGCTGCGGACACGACGACGCCTATCGAGACGACCAGCGCCACCAGGATGGCCAACAAGGTCTGTTTGACGTTGGCGTCCACCCCGGCTTCGATCAACCGCATCTCGGTGGCAATATCGTCGATATACAACCCAGTGCCAAACATCCATTCCCAGTCTGCAATCTGTTCGACATAGCCGACTTTATCCACTTCCTTGCCCGTGGAAGGCTGTTGCCACAAATACTGGTAATACCCGCCGCCATTTTCGGCTATCCGTAACAGATTCCGGACCAGGTAATTGCCGCTACGGTCCTGAAAATCATATAAATCTTGCCCGACCAGGCCCGGTTGCGCAGCGTGAACCAGGTTCAGCCCGTCTTTGGTGTAGGCGTAAAAGTAGCCGTCATCACTGAAGGATGCCTCCTGCATCAAGGCCACAACCTTGGCGCGGGCTTCATCCTCGTTGGAGGTATTTTGTCGGATAAAGTCGATAGCGGTACGCATGATGGAGACGTAGTCTTTCAACGCCGTTTCCTTGGATCGCCGCAGGTTCTGCTCAAAAATATGCAGTTCCCGTTTGGTCAGCATGTCGCCCTGATGCAAGGTCACCCAAGAAAAAATACCGGTGACAACGAGCAATGGAACCAAGGCAAGCAGTATCAATTTTGTTCTTAATGTCATGACAATTACCATTAATCAGCGGCAGCCTGCCATAAGCACCTGTGACGAAACTAAATCAGTGTAATCCCTCAACTGACACAGGAAAAAGAGCGGGCACAGAGGGGGTGCTCTCCATGCCCGCTAACCACCCCTAATTTACGACATTCCAAACAGCTCGGGAAATATCATCAGCGTGATCACGACAAGTACCTGGAGAACAATAAAAGGTATTACCCCGCGATAGATGTCGATGGTGCGTACACCCGGTGGTGCGACCCCCTTCAGATAAAACAGGCTGAATCCGAAAGGAGGCGTCAGGAAACTGGTTTGCAGGTTCATGGCAATCAGGATGGCAAACCAGGTCATGTTGATCCCCATGGCCTCCGCTACCGGCGCCAGGATGGGCACAATAATGAAGGAAATTTCCACGAAATCGATAAAGAAGCCCAACACCAGGACGAACAGCATCGAGAGGATCAGGAAACCCCATTTCTCACCGGGAAGAGACAGCATCCATTCCTCAACCAGGGCATCACCACCGGTATAGCTGAAGGTCATCGAGAACGCCGTGGCCCCCAGCAGGATGGCAAACACCATGGCGGTCACCACGACCGTCTCCTGGGCACTGTCCCAAATCATTTTCCACGAGAACTGACGGTAAATCAGTGCCAGAACAATGGCCCCGACACCACCCAATGCAGAGGATTCCGTGGGCGTGGCAATACCGGCGAAAATGGACCCCAACACCACGAGAATCAGCGCCAGCGGTGGAATCACTGCCATCAGGGCATCCCGGATTTCCTTGGCACGATCATGCTCTTCGGACGGCATGGGAGGCGCCAATTGCGGCTTCAGGAAAGTCGCCCCCAGAATAAACGCAATGTATAGACCGATCAGGACAAGCCCCGGTACCACGGCGGCCTTGAACAGTTCACCGACCGGTATACCGATCACATCCCCCAGGATGATAAGAATGATCGAAGGCGGAATGATCTGCCCCAGGGTCCCCGACGCGCAAATGGTGCCGCAGCTCAGCTTCTTGTCATAGCCGTACTTCAGCATGACCGGCAGTGAGATCAGGCCCATCGCCACCACACTGGCACCGACCACGCCGGTGGAAGCCGCCAGCAGGGCACCGACCAGGATGGTGGAAATCGCCAGGCCACCGGGAAGACCTCCAAACAGCCTGCCCATGGACTCCAGCAGTTGCTGGGCCAAATTGGTTTTCTGTAGCACCACTCCCATGAAGATGAACAGGGGAATCGCCATCATCACGGTATTTTCCATGATGCTCATGATTCGGAACGGCATGAAGGCGAACAGATCCATGCCTTCGGCGAACAAGCCGAAAGCCAATGCTACACCACCAAAGGTAAAGGCAACCGGGAAGCCCCACATCAACATCAGCAGGGCCACGACAAACATAATGATACCGATCATGCCAGGCTCTCCTTGTGGTCAGTGGAGTAGGTCTCGCCCAGCAACAGTACCCGCAACGCCTGGGTGAACATTGCCAGGCCACTGATACAGGTCAGCCCGGCAGCAAGGGGGATCACCGACATGATGATCCAGCGGTGTGGCAATCCTCCGGGATCACCACTGCCCTCGCCCATCTGGTAGGCATCAAACGCAAAGCCATAACCGTAATAGGCAATCAGAAGGCAGAACGGTATAACAAGCAACACAACACCGGCCATGTTGATCAGGGCCTTGGTGCGATTACTACGGGCCTCATAAATAATATCGACACGCACGTGACCGTCCCGCCGCATGGCGAAGGGAATGCCCAACAGAAAAGTGACGGAATACAGGTGCCATTCCAGCTCCTGCAACCCGACGGACACATCATTGAAGGCATATCGCATCATGACATCGAAAGCCACGTTCACCAGCATCAACAACATGGCAACCGTCGCAATATGGCCACACATGTTGGACAGGCCTCCGAGAAATTCATCAGTTTTAACCAACCCACGCATATGGGGTTACTCCCGTCTTACAACAGTTAGTTAACTTCAGCTCGATCTGAGACGAGCGCCACCGGACAGTGGCGCTGTATAGTGATCACAATCGGTGTGGGTTACTCAACGGCGGAGATACTGTTGAGATAGGCCTCATCGGAGATTTCAGTCCACTTACGGACTTTCTTGAGGTAAGCCAGTTGGGAGTCGATGATTTCCCTGGCCAGGGGATCTTCCGCAGACTTCTCTGCAACCAACTCATCGTTGGCTTTACGCATGGCCTCGATCACTTCTTCGGGGAAGGTGCGGACTTTCACATTGGGGTAGTCTTTGGTGATGGTATCCCAGTTTTTGGCACTCTCGTGGGTGGACTGGCTGTACATATCGTAGGCAGCGGTTTTCATGGCCACCGTCAGGATTTCCTGCAGATCGGCGGGTAGCTTGTCAAAGGTGCGCTTGTTCACGAGGAACTGCAGCTCGGTGGCGGGTTCATGCCAACCGGTGTAGTAGTAGTCCGCTACCTGGGGGAAGCCCATGCGCAGATCCAGGGAAGGACCAACCCACTCCAGCGCATCAATGGTGCCACGCTCGATCGAGGTATAAAGTTCACCGGGCGGAATGTTGGTGGGTTTCACACCCAGCTTGGCAAAGACCTCACCGGCGAATCCGGGAATACGCATTTTCAGGCCCTGGAGATCCTCCAGCGAATTGATCTCCTTACGGAACCATCCGCCCATCTGATTACCGGTATTTCCGCCGGGGAATGACAGCAGGTTGAACGGCTCATACACCTTCTGCATCAACTCCATGCCATCGCCATAGTAGAACCAGGCGTACTGTTCCGGGGCGATCATGCCAAAGGGCATGGTGGTGAAGTACAGAGTATTGGCGACCTTGCCTTTCCAGTAGTAGGACGCGGAATGCCCCATGTCATACTGACCCGCGCGCACCATGTCGAAAACCCCAAACGGTGCCTTGTGCTTGTTGGAAGAGTCGATGGTGATCTTAAGCCGGCCGTTGGACATTTTTTCTGCCATGGCCGCCATGTTGCGTGGCGTATCACCGAAGATCGGGAAATTGGGACCCCAGGTCTCAGCTAGCTTGAGCCTATACACCTTCTCTGCAGCGTGAGTAAAAGAAGCGAAGAGTACGGAGGACACCACTGCGGCAATCGCAGCAGCCTTTACGACTTTTTTCATTGCGTAATTCCTATTGTGGTTGTTTTAGGAATGATGGCCTTATGAGCCATGCTCGTTGTGAGCATGACTAACAGAGTGACAGGCAGGGAGGTGATTTTTTATCCGCTTAACTAACCAATTTTTGGAGCGAGACTACGCAAGAGATCTGCGGTATTTACCTACGTATTCTCCCCCTCGGGTGGGTTACCTGGTCGTCCCGGAGCCCGTCGTGGAAGTGGTTTGCCGAGCCAAAAAAAAAGACCCCGAAGGGTCCTTTTCTGTAACAGAGCCGAAGCTCCTTGCGGTTGTGTCCAGGGGAATGTTTCCCCCTGGACAATCACCGGTACTCTCACTTTTACTCTGCGGGCTGATTGACGTCGTTCGCAATCAGAGTCACTGCGGTCTGTACCAGGGCACGACCGTTCAGCACGGCCCCTGAACTCATGTTGGTACCGGTCTGCCCGAGTATGATGCCGTTAAAGGTAGTACCAGCCTGGAGAGTGACACCCTCCGCCACCTGCCAGAATACATTCTGTGGCAAGGCGCCGCCGGTCAGAACGATTGACTTGCCGTCCTGCAGCTTCAGGCCTTGGGCAATCTGGAAGATCCAGACATCCGTGGCACTGCCGTTAAGAGTCACATCTGAAGTTACCAGCACGCCAGTTCCCCACTTGTAGAGGCCGGGGTCCAGAGTCAGTCCGCCAATTTCACCGGCACCCAGTTCGGTAAAGTCCGGATTAGTGCGGCCCGCGGCATCTGTGTAGGCTGTTTCCATGTTGCTGACGGCGGTGGTCAGGGTCGCCGGAGTGGGGGCGGCCATATCGGCCGCGAACAGTTTGCCTGTCACCAGGGCTGACGTAGCAAAGGTATTGGTTGAGTCCAGCACTTCGTCAAAGCCGGTCAGCGCAGTGCGTACTTCAGGGCTGACGGCAATGTCGCCGACAATCTTGGTGGTACCGGTGGTGGAAATACCGGTTTTTGCCAGAAGCACGTAGTTCGCTGCAGTACCGAGATCGACCGGTGCCGGGCTGGAGGAAACTTCCGCACCTGTTTTAAAGCCCAACGTGGTCAACGCCAGAGTGTTACCCGCGAGATCGGCAATGGAAGTGCTCAGCGTCAAGTCATAGGACATATTGGCAGTAAGATCAGCGTCCGGTGAAAACACTACGGTGGTGGGATTTACAAAGGACAATGAGCCAGCCACAACCACATGATCCATATCGGTTAATTCAATATTTACTGCGTTCACTGTTACCGGGTCGATTGCTTCACTGAACACAATGTTGAGCTTGATGTTGCGCAAAACACCGGTGTCGCCCTCTTTCGGAGTGGTTGCAACGGTATCGAGTTCCGGAGGAGTGATATCCGCCAGTTCCCCTGTGGTAAATGTCCAGATAACGTTTTCCACCAGCGAATCATTGGCTTCATCTTCAATGTCCGTAGTCAGAGTGGCCGTGTACGACGTCAGACTGGAGAGATCACTGCCCGGCGTGAGTGTTGCCGTAGTGGTAGCGGCATCGTAGGTTACAGCACCAACTATCGCGGTTTCGCTCGCGCCTTGCAGCGTAAAGCTTGTTCCATTGACTGTTTCGATCTTCACTTCCTTGTTGAAGACTGCGACTACCTTGCTATTAGTTCCGACACCCGCTGTTCCATCAGCCGGAGCGGTGGAAGTGACTGACAAATCAGCGACGACTACTGGCTCACCGCCGCCGTCGGAATCTTTGTTACTGGAATTACTGCTATCAGAGCAAGCTGACAAAGACAGCGCCGATAAAACAAAAAAGGTGCTTAATAAGTATTTAGAGATATTTTGTGTAAATATCATGTTTGTTTCCTTATTCCGTTCATATTTATATGAACGGGAATGGAAATGAGCAATAATACATACTCATCCCGGGATGCTTCATGCGCTCGCAACCATTTAATTTATTCGCAAGAAATACCATGAATGCGCTATTGGTGGGTCTATCGATGGCAAAATATGATTCAGCCACGGTCACTTATAGGCCTTATATTTAGAACAAGCCACATATATCTTGTATCAAATAATAACGGCATAAAAATGAAGGGTCGGCGGTCCTCAAAAATGGACTCGGCGCCATAGAACTGGCTGTCACCATAGATACCGCGCTTGAGTTCAATCAGGTTGCTGGCGGCAACACGCGAACCAGGGGGCCCAGAGCAAAGTTTGTTGGCGCAAGCACCCGAAGTGGTCCGGAAAGACTGTTAAGGGTATCGTTCAGGCTCTCCTGACGGTGATTCAGAGAGCGCACATATTCCGCGCATTCACCGGCTCACTCATCAGGTGGTGAGTGAAAAATAAAGATCGTTACGCGACTGGCTGGCAGCCCCGGACGGCAAGCGCGATGTTGGCGCTGGCCTTGATCTGCTCGTAGTAGCTGTCAGCGGAGCTGACGCCCTTTTGCGCCATGGAGCCAGCGGTCGGGTTCACCAGGACGGCCAGTTGCTGCAATGACTGGGCGGACTGCTTGTCCTGCTGGTAGGTATCAAAGGCCTGGTAGATTTCACTGCAGGTCACACCGTCACCGTCAGTGGCGGCGGACGTCATGTAGCCGGATGTCTGGCAACCAGCCAAAGCAGTTGTCAGGAAAAGTGGAAACAGAAATACCTTCTTCAATGGATGCTCCTCCAGATAATTGACAGCGGGTGGAGTTTTACCCCAACACCGTCGCGCGGGCAACATCAATACACGCCAAAGTCAGCTCCCCGGTTCCCGTCTGAGCGGAGTTTCCCGCAGATAAACGGACCATTATGAATCAGCGTGAACCATCCGGACCTGCTTCGCCATTTCGTTCCAGCCACTCTCGAAACCATTGCTCCCGCAGCCGGACCGTCTGGGAGTACCAACGGTGGTCGCGGATAACGGCATTTGCCATGTGCTCCGGAGCCGTTGGCATGTGGGGACGCATGGGCACACGGGTATCCACATGGAGCCCAATACGCTGGCGCGCCGAGCGACGAGCAGGGCCATAGCTGATCCTGTTCGCCTGGGCAGCCATATTCTCAGTGCGGGTCGCAAACCCGATGAATTGCTCAGCCACGGCCAACTGATCTGTCCCTCGGGGAATAGCCCAACTGTTAAAGCCAATCAGCTGTCCATCCCAGATCACCGAAATTGGCAAGCCATCTTTTACCTGTGCATCGAAAAATCGCCCGTTATACCCCGTTGCCATAGTCACCTGGCCACTGGTCAGCAACGCCACCGATTCGTCACCGCCGGTCCACCAGACAATCTCGTCGCGAATTTCATCCAGACGTCGAAACGCCAGCTCCAGCCCGCGCCGGGTACTGAGCAAGTCATAGAGCTGCTCTCTCGGTACCGACAGTGACAGCAGTGCCCATTCGAGCATGCCCACCGGCGCCCGTCGTAATGCGCGTTTGCCTGGAAAGGTTTCCAGATCAAAAAAATCCGCCACCGTCCGAGGCTTGACGCCGGGAAAGGCTCGATCGTCATAGGCAATCACCGTGGAGAATACGATCTGGGTGATAAAACAGGGGTCAATGGCGCCGTCCATGAAATCTTCTTCCGGAGGTGTACCGTCAGGGGCCGGTGCCAACACCGCCGGTGAGATGGTCTCCAGCAGCCCTTCATCACAGGCAGCACTGGCATCCGACTGAATCATATCAATCACGTCCCACTCCACCTCTCCGCTGGCCAAATGGTCGCGAAGTACCTGCAGGCCACCGTTATAGACCACAGTGCGCACTTCGATACCCGTTTGTTCGGTGAACGGCTCAAAGTAAGCCGCTCGCTGGCTTGCTTCATAGGCTCCGCCCCAGGTGGCCACTGTCAGCACCCGCTCATCTGCAGCCAACAGCCCCGGAAGTGCCAGCACAACGCCCTTCAGCCGCGCCCACCTACTAAGCCGCTTCATTTTCTTCCTCGCGCAAGTCATGGACGATTTCCAGGTAGGCGCGGATCACCGCTTCCTCGGGCACCACGCCAATCAGACGGCCATCGTCACCGATCAGCGGCACGGCTTCCCCCAGGAATCCCCGCAGCATCTCCATGGATTGCCAGACCGTGGTGTCATCACCGA
>JAKLLS010000089.1 GCA_022014155.1 Marinobacter sp.
GTCGTCAGCCATTGCGTCCCACCTTCAGTTGTTTCTTGACCCTGGGCAGCGTTGCCCGTTCGTGAATTCTCAGCGCCAGTTTTCCGTCACGGGTTCCCATGGTGGCCTTGTAGATCGGAATGCCATTGGCGGTGACCGTCAGAAAATCGGGAACTTCAACCGGAATAATGTCACCGGCCTTCATCTTCGCGATGTCGCGCAGTGATATCCGCCGGCGACAGACTGTCGAGTTGACCGGCACATTGACCTCTTTGATGTCCTCCTGAAGGGCGCTGACCCAGCGCTCATCAACGTCGTCGATATCACTCTGAACCCCGGCATCCAGTACATCCCGAATGGGCTCAATCATGGAGTACGGCAGCGCCATATGCAGTTCACCGCCACCACCGTCCAGCTCAATGTGGAACGTACTCACAACCACCACTTCGCTGGGGCTGACGATGTTTGCCATGGCCGGATTCACTTCGGAACTGAGGTACTCAAAATCCACTTTCAATACGGCATGCCAGGCTTCCTTCATATCATGGAAAACCTGATCCAATACCATCTGCACAATGCGGGTTTCGGTTGGCGTAAATTCGCGGCCTTCGATCTTCGCGTGCCGTCCCTCGCCACCAAAGAAATTATCCACCAGTTTGAATACCAGCTTGGCGTCCAGAACAAACAGGGACGTACCCCGCAGTGGGCGGATCTTGCACAGGTTGAGACTGGTAGGCACATACAGGGTGTGTATGTACTCCCCGAACTTCATGATCTGGACGCCCCCGGTCGAGACGTCAGCGTTCCTGCGCAGCAGGTTGAACAGACTGATTCGGGTGTAACGGGCGAAACGCTCGTTGATCATTTCGAGGGTGGGCATCCGCCCACGGACGATCCGGTCCTGGCTGGCAAGGTCATAGGACTTTACACCGGCTTCATCGGTTTCCTCATAGGTATCGATATCCCCATCATCCACACCGTGGAGAAGGGCATCGATTTCATCCTGTGACAGTAGGTCCTGCATACGTTTTCCTGCCCTGACAAGCCACCCGTTACCGGGGCCTATTGCACCACAAAATTCCTGAACAGCACCCGTTTCAGAGGCGCTTCACCCTCTGCCTCAAGTACCTGGTTGACGGTCTGCAGCATGCGGTCGGCCAATGCTGTCCTGCCTTCCGGGGTCTGCAACTCCATAAAGTCGCTGTTTCCCAGCAGGGAAACCAGTTGGCTGCGAATCAGTGGCCGGTGCAGCTCAGCAGCGGCCAGTGTCTGTTCGCTGTTGGCCTCCAGCGAAAGATGGACCTGAGCGTAACGCTGACGGCCGCCATCCGTCTGGATAGTTGTTACCACTGCCTTCTCAATGTCCAGATAGACACTGGGTTCGAAGACACTGACCGCCTCTTCGCCTCCAGACACTCCGTCATCGCTCATCCCCGGCAGGCCTCCACCGAGGAACCACAGGGTACCGACCACAGAAAGCCCTACCGCCAGGATGATCACCAG
This sequence comes from Marinobacter sp., assembly GCA_022014155.1. Classification (GTDB taxonomy): domain Bacteria; phylum Pseudomonadota; class Gammaproteobacteria; order Pseudomonadales; family Oleiphilaceae; genus Marinobacter. The sequence goes on from JAKLLS010000089.1 coordinate 1,483, forward strand.
CACTAGCAAAATTATCAGCTTCAGTTTGCCCTTTTTGGCCGGTGGCGCTGCAGGGGTGTTGTTTTCAGCCATATCCTTCCAATCGCCAAAAATCCGTCATCCGGATGGTTTATCGGTACTTACGGGGTATTCAAGCAAAGGTCGGGCCAAAAGCCCGATCCCGCTGATTCAGAACAGCAGTTTAGCGTTGTGGGGAGGGATGGGCAAAGGAGAATCGGGGATGGGGCCTGAAGGCCCCGCAGAACACTTCAGGCAAAAATATCAACTTCGCCTTTCCAGGTCAGATCGAGGTCGCCAGCCTGTACGCCGGTCTCATCGGAAGAGGCAGCAGCCACATTGTGATCGGAGCGGCTTTCAGGATTGTCACCCTCACTATCGCCCCCCTGACCTTCGGTTTGTTGCCGGGACGAATCGGCCACGTCGAACTGTTCCAGGGACAATCCCTGCTCGTTGAGCATATCCCGCAGGCGGTGGCTATGAAGTTCCAACTGGTCCCTGACCACCGGATTGGCGGAGTGTATTGTAATGTTTGCCTGTTCCTGCTGAACCTTGACCCGGACTTCCATGGGGCCCATATCTGGCGGCGTCAAATGGATTTCGGCAACGGACAATTTATTGGCAGTCAGCCAGGTCAGCTTCCCCACCAGTTTGTCGCCCCACTCGGCATGCCCGACCGGCACATCCACCGAGGTGGCATACCCCTTCAGGCCAGCAGCTTCTGCGGGTTGTTTGGCATTGGCCAGTTGTTGAGCGGAGGAATCAGCCAGCGTCTGCAATCTGCCAGCAGCAAGCAACGTAGTACTGTCCTGGACCCGCCCGGACTCCGGGGTCAATGCAGTCAACGCTTCGGTTAACTGAAAGCCGGTGCTCCCGGGCTGCCCGGGAGTCATCGTTTCACCGTGCATGCCCGGAATTTTGCCCAAGATACCCGCCAACCCCTGCATCACAGGTGCCTGACCACTGGCTATTCCAGACTGCGCCGCACCGCCCGATGCAACTGCAGCGGGTGTCAGCAAAGCCTGCAAATCAGCAAAGGTAGGGATGACCAGTTCCTCGGGCATACCAGGCTCGACCGATTTCCCGTCCGGCAATAGGGTATCTCCCGACACCTCACTGTCGGAGTCGGAGGTCCGCCCGGCTGCGCTATCCTCCGTCCGCTTGCCGCGAGCACCGTCCGCCCTGCCCTTGTTATCCACCGGGGCATCCTTTCGGTCTTCAGGATTGGTGCGAGCCTCCTGACGGCGCTGCGTCTGATCGCGTTGATCCGCTTGCTTGCGATCCAATCGCTTTTGCTCCGCGCGGGAAATGGAATCAAACTGGCTATCGCCGGATTTTTCGTGACCCACCGGTGTTTTCTTGCCACCGGTATCGGGCTGCCCCCCTGGGGCCGGGGTTTGTGGTAAAACCATCTGGGACATGGCAACCTCTTGCCGCTCAATCAGGGTTTGAGTTCAGTATTTCCTCGTTACCCTAGTTACAGCAAAAGCGATGCCATACTTTGCAGAGCCGCCAATTAATCCTTGAGAATCCGTTCCAACATGCTTCTTACCTGGTGAAACTCCGAATCAATCTCTTGCAAAAACGGGCCCGCATCGGCCAAGCGCTTTTCCCGCCCGGCATTTTCCACTTCCAGGCACAAGACGCCGAGTCGAGGTGCACCAATATTGATACTGCTTCCTTTGAAACTGTGCGCCGCTTTAACTAGCGCATCGGCATCACCTGCTTCAAGCGCATCACGTATGGATGCCAGTCGGTCGACGGAATCGCTGATGTAGGTATGAATCAGAACGGCGAATTCATTCTCCATCACATCCTTTAGCTCCGCCAGAGCTTCTTCATCAAGGTGCGGCTTGTCGTTCATGACGGCCCCCCGTGTTGAGTGATGGCCGCGCCCTCAGGGGACCCGGCCTCGGAAAAGTGCCAATCATATACGATTTCAACGTGATTGCCCCTCTCCCTGAAAGTCAGCGAACCAGCCAGCCTTTGCAACAGCATCAGACCCCGCCCGGCGTAGCCTCGCCCTATGTCAGTCGGGCCCGGATGATTCTGGTAGTCGAACCCGCGACCACTATCTTCGCAAACAATGACCAATTGCCCACCGGAGTCGGTCATCGAGTGGGTCAAACGAAACGTGATGTAATGTTCGCTGACATTGCTCAATCGTCGCTCCCTTTCAGCATAATAACGACCAAAGCCGTCTGCGGTTCTCTTCCACTCCGATGGCAGGCCGAGAATCCCATGCTCCAGGGCATTGGTATACAGCTCCGACAACAGGGTGTAGATCTCGCCACTCCGGCGCCTCAATGCCGGCACTTCCATGCAAATATGAAGCAACAGCGGCAATGGACTGAACTGTCCCAGGGTTCTGTCCCTGACTTCGTAGACGCAGTGCCACTCAGCAGGCCCCTCAAGGGCAGACAACGGCACCTCATCCGATAAGCCGCCAAGGGTTTCACCTGCCGCCATATCCAGAGTGACCAGGGTCAGATCATCCTGATCAAGCCGGCCACCGGAAAAAGCCCGTACCCGATCAATGATGGCGTCAAAGAGATGCCCCCCGTCAGTCAAAGCGTTCAGAGTACTAACCACCCCTCGGTCACCAAACATGTCCCCCTGATCACTGGTCGTTTCCAGCACGCCATCGGTCATAAACATCAGGGTGTCCCCCGGATGAGCCTGGATGACCGTCATCGAGGCATCAAAGCGGGTAGCATCCAGCACCCCCAGCGGCAGATGGGACGAGGGCAGCGACCGCCGACTACCATCCTGGCGGACCAGCCAGCCGTCAGGCAACCCGCCGTTCCAGACCTGCACCTGATTGAGTGCGAAATCTGCCTGAATCATGGCCGCACAGCAGAACATGCCCGCCGGCAGAATACGCCTGAGTTTCTGGTTTATTTCTCTCAGCACATCACTGCCACTGAATCCCTTGGCCGTCATGCCATAAAAAATCTCTGCCACCGGCATAGCTCCCACTGCCGCCGGCAATCCATGCCCGGTGAAGTCACCAATCAATATCTGGATACCGCCGGCAGGACTCGGAGAGGCAAACAGGATGTCGCCGTTGAAAATCGACAGGGGCGAGGCGTGGTAACGAATGCTGTCGGTATCCAGACAACCCGTATGGGCGATGTTGTCAAAGACTCGTTTGGCGACATGCTGCTCTTCAGTCAGCTTGCGATTGCGTTCGTGAATCTGATCCCGATGTTCGCTGATGGTCTGGTGCATCAGCCGCATACGGTTAAACGCGTTGATTTTCGCCTCGATGATGACCCGATTGTAGGGCTTGGTCAGAAAGTCATCACCGCCGGCTTCCAGGCAACGAGCCAGTGCATCCGCATTGGTCAGGGAAGTCAGGAAGATCAGCGGTACCAGCCGCTCACCCGCAAGAGCCTTGATCTTTCTGGCCGCTTCCATTCCATCCATCTGCGGCATCATGGCATCCAGAAAGACAAGCTGGGGTGAGGCCTGACGAAAAAGCTCTACCGCTTCGACACCATTGGCGGCATCCAGTACATCATGACCAAGGCGGCGCAATAGGGTTTTCAGGATGAGCCGATCGCTGTCACTATCGTCAGCGATCAGTATCAGGAGCGAGCGATTGCCAGTTTGTGAATCATCCACACCGAACCTCCCGAAGGGTTTATCTCCCTCCGTCAGCGGATCGCAAACAGCTGCTCGAAATTGGATATGGCCAGGATACGGCGAACGTCACTGTTACAATTCTCAATACTGATGGTGGCCCTGTCACCCCCGGCGTAATCACGCAGTAACAACAACATACCGAGAGCAGAGCTGTCCAGGTACGTTGTATCAGACAGATCCACCACGTAGCCCTTTATGTCCTGGTCACCATGCTCATAGGCGTCACGGAAGGCCTGATGCGTACTGAAATCAAACCGGCCGTCAATCTTTATGATCAGGGTCTGACCATCCTCGCTGCGACGCGTATGAATAGGCATTCCTGGTCCTCCGAGGGAGTTCTCCGAAAAGATATTACACAGGTAAGGATAGCGCAGTCAGGCAGTTTTGCATCCACAACAACCGCACAATCCTGTGGAACTACCCCCGGCGCCGGGCAAAGGCACGTCCGGCAGCCTCATCCGCAAGTTTTTGCTCCTTCAGGTCTTGCTCCCGCTGTTCCTGACGGCGGCAGGCCTCAATGTACTTCTCCATGCCACGACGGCGTTCCCAGGCCTGTTGCCACTGCCGCCGGCATTCTTCCAGGCGCCCTTCGAGGATGTCCAGTCGTGTTTGCTGCTGTTGCAGGACCTGGTCCAGCTGGGCAATAAAGGCCTGCCATGCCTGAAGGCGTGCTACTGGTACCACTCCCTGCTGGTTCTGACGAATCTGGTCCCGGTATTCCTGTTGATAGCGGTTCAGATTATCAATCTGTGCCTGCTGGGCATCGAATTGCTTGCGAGCCTCGCCCATTTTCTCCAGGGCTTCCTGTTCCTTACGCTCTTCCAGAGTCAGGACCACCGCCAGACGTCGGGACCGGAGCATCACTCAGCCCCTCTGGCCGGCACTGGCGCACCGGATTTTCTCCGCTCCGGCGACCGCCTTTCCGGAACCACCGCCAATAATTGTTCAATGCTATCCTGCAGTGGCGCACTCTCATTCAACCCCTGCTTGAGGAACTGGGTCATGTTGCCTATGTGCGTAATGGCGAAATCGGTTTCGGAATCAGACCCTTTAACGTAAGCGCCCACACTGATCAGGTCCCTGGCCTGCTGGTAACGGGAATACACCTGTTTGAAACGTTGCGCCCTGGAAAAATGCTCTTCTTCGGTTACCTGTGGCATCACCCGGCTGATGGACGCTTCCACGTCGATGGCCGGATAATGCCCCTCCTCGGCGAGCCGGCGGGAAAGCACTATATGACCATCCAGAATAGCCCTGGCCGCATCGGCAATGGGATCCTGCTGATCATCGCCTTCGGTAAGCACGGTATAGAAGGCGGTAATAGAACCACCGCCCTGGCGTCCGTTACCGGTCCGCTCCACCAGTTGCGGCAATTTGGCAAAGACTGATGGCGGATAGCCCTTGGTGGCCGGTGGTTCACCCACCGCCAGGGCGATTTCCCGCTGCGCCTGGGCGTACCGTGTGAGGGAGTCCATCAACAGCAATACCCGTTTACCCTTGTCACGGTAGTATTCAGCGATTCGCGTTGTCAGCATGGCGGCGCGCAGCCGCATCAAGGGGGAGTCATCCGCAGGGGAAGCCACAACCACGGAACGTGCCAGACCTTCCTCACCCAGAATGTCTTCGATGAATTCCTTGACCTCGCGTCCCCGCTCGCCAATCAGTCCAACCACGGTGATGTCCGCATCGGTAAAGCGGGTCATCATGCCCAGCAACATGCTTTTACCCACACCACTGCCAGCAAACAGGCCAAGGCGCTGCCCTTGCCCAACCGTCATCAGCGCATTGATCGCGCGAATACCCACGTCCATGGCTTCACGCACTGGCGCACGGTCCAGCGGGTTGATGATGTCGCCATTCAATGAAACTCTCGATTCAACCTGCAAAGGCCCTTTGCCATCCAGGGGTTCACCACTGCCATCCACCACCCTGCCCAGCATTTCCGGGCCGACCGGCACGCGGCTTGCCGCCGCCAGGGGCACCACCCTGGCACCGGGACGCAAGCCTTGAATGGCGGTTAACGGCATGAGGTAGACTCGATCATCCTCAAAGCCGACCACTTCAGCCTCTACGCTGCCGGTTCCCTGCCCCTGGATCACACAGCGATCGCCCACCACCATCGGGCAACCAACGCATTCCAGCGTCAGCCCCACCATGCGGGTCAGGCGTCCCGACAACTCCGGGGTCGACTCACGGTCAACAAACCCCTGAAGTCGCTTTAAGCGATCAGCCAGGTTCCCTGTCATCGCTCTCGCTCCCGTTGACATCGTCACTGTCAGAGTCCAACACGTCCCGGTGGAAATCGGTCAGGTCACCCATCATGGCATCCAGCTCTTCGCTCTCTCCAGCTTCCTCGACACCAAGCTGCTGATCCAGCATGCCCTGAACCGCTTTCTGGAAACGTTTTTCCACCGTGAAGTCCACGAGGCTGTGGCGGGTTTCCACCTTGCACCCACCACGCAGGATGCTGTCATCCTCCACCACCGAGTTGGTCGCTTCGAAGCGTTCCGCCACCTCCCTGACCCAGGCCGCATCGTCCGGATGAACCTGAATACGCACGTTCTCGGTGGTGGATGGCAGAGAAGCCATGGCCTGACGAACCACCTGCTGGATCTGGGAGGAATCAATGGACAATTCGCGGTAAACCACGGTACGGGCGAGAATAGTGGTCAGGTTGACCAGGGCGGTCTCCAGTTCATCTTCGTGACGACGAATCGGAATCAACAGCTCTCCAAGCAGGTGTTCAAGCCGATCAATACGGGATTCCATTTCCTTGCGGGTTTCTTCCAGGCCCTGCTCTGCGCCCTGCTCCCGACCTTCAGCAAAGCCGGCCTCGTAACCGTCCTTGTGTCCCTGCTCCCGGCCTTCATTGAAACCAGCCTGGTAGCCAGCGTCACGCCCCTCCGCGTGTCCATCTTCGCGGGCAGCCTGACGGATCTCCTCGATATCGGCCGCCGTCAATGGCTTGACGTCCCGTTCCTCTTCCCGAGCCACCTCATTGCCCTTCGAATCAAGCAGGGGCAGTTCCCAGCGTTCGTAGGCCGTGAGTTGCTCCTTGGGTATACGGTTGAGACTTTTCTCGGAATCTTTCATCACATCATTTCTTCACCGGCGCCACCGAGGGTGATTTCACCGGCTTCAGCCATACGACGAGCAATGGTAATGATGTCTTTCTGGGCAGTTTCCACTTCGCTGACACGAACCGGGCCCTTGGCTTCCAGATCGTCCTGAAGCAGTTCCGCAGCCCGCTTCGACATGTTCTTGAATATCTTGTCCTGCACTGCGTCATCGGCACCTTTCAGGGCCACTACCAACACCTCGGACGACACTTCACGCAGTAGCGCCTGAATACCCCGGTCATCGATGTCCTTGAGGTTATCGAAGACAAACATCAGGTCCTCGATGGTGGAGGCAAGATCCGGATCCATGTCCTTGATGGAATCCATCAGATTGCCCTCAACGCTTCGGTCCATGAAGTTCATGATATCCGCTGCCCGCTTGACACCACCAATGCGGGAGGTCTGGGCGGCGGAACCACCGGAGAACTGTTTCTCGAGGATATTGTTCAGTTCCTGGAGCGCCTGCGGCTGGATACTTTCAAGGGAGGCCACCCGCATCATCACATCCAGCCGAACCTTGTCGTCCAGTGTGCCAAGAATTTCGGCCGCCTGGTCCGGGTCCAGATAGGAAATTACGATGGCCTGAATCTGGGGGTGCTCATAACGGATGATATCGCCAACCGCCCTGGGCTCCATCCACTTCAGGGTGTCCAGCCCCGTGGTATTGCCCCCGATCAGGATACGGTCGATCAGACTGGATGCCTTATCGTCTCCCAGTGCCTGGGTCAGCATGGTGCGAATGTAATCGTCGTTGCCAACGCCGAGGCCGGTCTGGCCACCGACCGCATCAACAAACTGATTGAGTACGAAGGTCACGTCATCCTTACTGACGTCCTTCATCTGCGCCATGGCCACACCAACACGCTGGACCTCCTTGGGGCCCATGTGTTTCAGCACTTCCGCGGCGTCTGTCTCACCCAGTGACATCAGCAGAATGGCGGCCTGTTCGACTCGGGGAATCTTGCGTTGCGGTTTCTGGGGCGCCTGTTGTGCACCCTCTACCTGACGGTTGGTTTCTTCAGTCATCGACATTCACCCACTGGCGCATAACCTGGGCAACCCTCGCCGGGTCTTCTGCGATCAGGCCTTTCAGTGCATTCAACTGCCTATCATAGCTGTCCGTAGCGCCTGGCAAAAGCAGTTCATCCTGGGACGACATGGCCCGGCGTAACTCATCCCCACCTTCAATCCCGTCAAGATCACCGTAACCGCCATCGGCATCCCCCCCACGCTCACTCTTACCCGCACCGGAAAGGCTCTTGAGAGTCGGGCGCAGCAGGCCAAGAACCAGCACCAGGATAACCAGACCTGCCAGCACCTGCTTCATCAGATCCCAGAACCAGGGCTGCTCCCAGAATCCCGGCGTCTCAAACTGCACCTGTTCCTCTGCTGCAAAGGCGGTATTCATAACGGTGACGCTGTCTCCGCGTGCCGCGGAGTAACCTACAGCATCGCGAACCAGCATATTCAGGCGCTGCAACTCCTGCTCTGGCCACGGCTGGTAACTGACCTCACCTGTCTGCGGATCGACTACTTTCATGTCATCCACTGCCAGAGCCACAGTCAGCCGTTTAACCCTGCCCTGCTCCTGACGGATATAACTGACGGTACGGTCCATTTCATAGTTTCGGGTAGATTCCCGGCGCACATTCACCGGCTGCGGAGCGGACTCGCCGTCCTCACCTGCTTCACCCTGGCCCGCCTGCTCTGGCACCTGGCTCTCGCCCGGGGGCTGGTTTGACAACGCACCAGGCACACCACCGGCACCACCGTTGGTGCGCTGCTCACTCATTTCCCGCTCGCTGCGCACGGCCTGCTGTTCAGGATTAAACAGCTCTTCTGCCTGCTCCACCGAGGAGAAATCCAGGTCCGCTGTCACTTCCGCACGGTACCGGCCATCGCCAACAATCGGCCCCACCAGGGAAGCCACGCGACGGGTCAGACGATCTTCCACGCGGGCTGTGTAGTCGTACTGGTCCTTGATCTGCTGACTGTTACTGTCTGTCTCACGCCCGGTCAGCAGGTTGCCGTTCTGGTCGACGACCGTGACATTCTCCTTACTCATTTCGGGGATACTGCCAGCCACCAGGTTCACAATAGCCGCGATGTGCTCCTGTTCCGGCTTGCGACCGGCGAACACATCCAGAAAAACGGAGGCCGTCGGGGTGCGTGCATCTCTGACAAAAACGGATCGCTCCGGAATCGCCAAGTGCACCCGGGCGGAACGCACACCGCGCATAGCAGCGATCGTGCGAGCGAGCTCGCCTTCCAGACCCCGACGGAAACTGATGGTTTCCATAAACTGCGAGGTACCCAAACCACGGTCCTGGTCCAGTAGCTCGTAACCCATAGTCTGCTCATCGGTCACGCCCTCAGCAGCCAGTTTCAGGCGGGCGTTGTAGACCTCATCGGAGGGCACCAGCAAGGCACCGCTGCGTGGATCCATGCGGTAGTTGATGCCGCTCTGATCGAGAATGGAGGTTATATCCTGAGGGTTGTAACCGGACATATCACCGACCACCGGCTGATAGTTCGGCTCCTGGGCCCAGAGCACCACGGCAACACCCAGGGCGACACTGGCGGCCAGCCCCACCATCAGGCCAATCTGCCGCAACAGGTTCAGTCGATTGAAACCGAACAGCAGGTCGCTGCGGTTTTCCGGGTTATCCATATCCGAGGCTGCCGGTACGTTGGCGCTGGAAGTTTCTGCAGGTACGCTGGCCATGGTTGTGCTCCGCTATTATACCGGCATGTTCATGATATCTTCGTAAGCCTTCACCACCCGGTTACGAACCTGGGTCAGTGCTTCGAAGGAAACAGAGGCTTTCTCGGAGGCGATCATCACGCGGGTAATGTCCACATTGGGATCGCCCATTTCATAAGCTGTCTTGAGCTCACCCGAGGTTTGCTGCAACTCGTTCACGCTACCCACCGCGCGACTGAGCATATCCCCGAAGCTTTGTGTTTCGCGACCCTGCTCAACCCTTGACGGGCTATCAATACGGCCACGAACGTCATTGTCCTGCTCAACACGCTGGTTCTGCATCATCTGCGAACGCATGTTACGGATTTCCGACAGCACATTGTTGATATCTGCACGTTCGACCATAACTCACTCCCCGGGATTGGTTGCTTCAGCAACAACCCATTGAACCCTGACTCTGTTATTCCGTTTAAAGCAAACCGCAGGCCAACAACATTTATTTCTTATTTTTCATTAAATTAAGGAAACCGATCGCAATAGAAACCGGAAGAACGACGGGGAATTGACAGAAAAAAAGGGCACCCAAAGGTGCCCTGAAGAAGGAGTGGAGACACTACGGATCAGGCCATAGCCAGTTCCGAATCCAGGTCGATGCCTGCATCACGCATCTGGGCCAGTTTGTATCGAAGGGTCCGAGGACTGATACCCAATTGCTCGGCCGCCCGATTGCGGCGACCTCGCTCTTTTTTCAGCGTGTCGATAATGATACGGAACTCGCGCTGGCGCAGATCATCCCCCAGGGCAACAGGGGCACTTTTTTCCGATGCCTCCGTCAAATAATGGGTATCGGAAGCAGCGACAGATTCATTCCCAAACGGAGCTGAGGGCAACTCTGGCTCCCGTGCCGCAACCGGTGCACTGCCGTCCACACGGCCGGTAATGCCCAGCTCCAGGCATAGGTCTGCAGCATGGATCACGTTACCCTGGTGAAGCACCAGTGCCCGCTGAACCGCATTATCCAGTTCCCGTACATTGCCCGGCCACGGATGCTGCACCAGCGCCTGCTGGGCATCACTGGCGAAACTGATGCCCGTCAGTTTCATCTTGCGGCAATGCTTCTTCAGCAACGCGCTGGCAAGGGGCATGATATCCAGCGCACGATCACGCAGCGGTTGCCAGTGCATCGGGAATACTGTCAGCCGGTAGTAAAGATCTTCCCGGAACTTGCCCTCACGGACATACTCCCCCAGATCGCGGTTGGTGGTAGCCACTACCCGCACATCCAGAGTAATCGGTTTGCGACCGCCAACCCGCTCTACCTCACGCTCCTGCAGCACCCGCAGAAGCTTTGATTGCAGCCCCAGGTCCATTTCCGAAATCTCATCGAGAAGAATAGTGCCGCCATTGGCCTGCTCGAACTTACCGGGCGAAGAAGCAACCGCCCCGGTAAACGCCCCTTTTTCATGGCCGAACAGAATGGCTTCAAGCATATTCTCAGGAATCGCCGCGCAGTTGATGGCCACAAAGGGCTGGTCAACTCGGGGCGATTGCTGGTGAATATACCGGGCCAGCACCTCTTTCCCGGTACCGCTTTCCCCGGAGATCATCACCGTGGAATCGCTGCCGGCGACCTTAGCCGCCAGCTGGAACATACGTTTGCTGATCGGGTCCTCAGCCACCGGCTCATCGCCACCGGTTTTCGCACGGGCCCCGCCCACCACTTTGGTGACGGCATCTACCAGAACCTTTGGTTCAAAGGGTTTCACCAGATAATCGATAGCGCCGGACTGCATCGCGGACACTGCGTGACTGATCTGGCCATAGGCGGTGATCAGCATCATCGGCAACCCGGGATACAGCCGCTGCACTTCCCCCAGAAGGTCATGCCCCGACATGCCGGGCATATTGACGTCACTGACCACCATATCCACTGGCGACTCTGCCAAACGCGCCAGTGCTTCCTCGGCATTAGCCGCCTCACGCACACGAAACTTTGCCAGCTCCAGGGTCGTGACCAGTGCTTCCCGCAGGTCATGGTCATCTTCAACGATCAAAATCTGGGCTTTGGCCATGGTTGCCTCCAATGACTGTTCTTTATTGACCAACAAGCGGCAGGGTCAGTGTCGCCACTGCACCTCTCTCTAACTTCTCCAGCTCCGGAGATTCGATGGAAAAGCGCCCCTGATGGGCCTTCACCACCGCCTGAACAACGGCCAACCCAAGCCCGGTACCGTGGGACTTGGTGGTATAAAATGCTTCCATCAGCTGACCCGCCTGCCCGGCTTCAAATCCCGGGCCGTTATCCACCACCCGAATCACAAGTTCACCAGCAACAGGCGCGAGCTGAACCGTCACACGAGTTGCCCCCGCTTCCACACTGTTATTCACCAGATTGATACAGGCACCCACCAGGGCATCCCGATTGCACATAACACGACAATCCTCGACCTGGCTGTCCAGATGCACTTCCACACCTGCCGCCAGCTTTAATCCATCCAGAGCTGAACCGAGGGCACAGACCAGCGTCTCTGCAGACAACTCCTCCGCCAGCCGGGTTTCACCACGGGCAAAGATCAGCATGTCACGCACCTGCTGTTCCAGATGCGTGAGACGCGACATCAAACGGGAGGCGCAACGCTGGCGCATTTCCTCATCCAGGTCTTCCTCGCTGAGGTGACCACCGTAGAGAATGGCGGCGGACAGCGGCGTACGAATCTGGTGGGCAAGAGAAGCGACCATCTTACCCATGGCCGACAAACGCTGGGCATGGGCAAGTTGCGACTGCAGGTGACGGGTTTCTGTCAGGTCGGTCAGCAGAATCAACTGACCCGGCTGGTTTTCCATGGTCCGGATCTCGATACTGACCCGCCGACCGTCTTTCAGGGACACTTCGTGGCCGTCATCCCGGCGCGGGGCAAAGCAGCGGCGAATAACATCCACCCAGCGTTCGCCGTCCAGTGGTTCGCCCAACAGGCTGATCGCCGCGGGGTTGGTCTGGGTCACAACGCCCTGGCTGTCGAGCACGACCACGCCAGCCGGCAAAGCCGTCAACAGTGTCGACAGTCGATCCGCCAGCTTTTCTTTTTCTTCCAGCTCTTGCTGACGCTGGAGAGATTCCGCTGTCAGCTCACCGGATAGTTGATTTACCCGGGACTCGAGTGTGCGGTAGGAATCGGTAATTTGCCGCGACATCTGGTTAAACAGTTCCAGCGCCGATCCCACAGCTTCGTCGTCCTGCTCCGGAAACAGAGCGGTAACCTTGTCGTTCGCATCCGCCGCCGCATTGGCATGTGCCTGTTCTGCGGAAGACTTCACAACAAACTGTAGCTGACTCATAAACTCGTCCCCTGACTCACCCGAACACCGGGTCAAACTCTACGGATGGTTTGTTTTCAGGGAACTAAGCCAGCATCATGCCAACTTAAATTTTTGTTTATATTTCAGAAGGAAAGAAAACTCACCAGATGGGAAACGACGGTTTTACGTCGGCCAGAAAGGGGGCCGACACCTCGGGTTACAAACCTTTGACGGTGCTGTTCTTTTACTCTTTTGGGGATTTAGCTGGGAGTAGAGGGTCAGGGGGTAGGCCTTTTTTGAAACCGCCTTACAACTCGCTTCGCTCAGACAAGCGGCGGTTTAAAAAAAGGCCTACCCCCTACCCCTCACCGGACTTCAGACGGGCCTGCCATACAACCGATGTTATTCGCGGCGGGCGCGCACAGGGTGCAAGCCGGGGTGGTGGGGTATGTTTTTAAAAAGCGCCGCTTGTCTGAGAGAAGCGAGTTGTAAGGCGGTTTTTAAAAACATACCCCACCACCGCGGCCTCCTCC
>JAKLLS010000090.1 GCA_022014155.1 Marinobacter sp.
TCATGTTGGCGTGCTGGCCCAGGGTGGTCCAGGTCTTCTGGCCGTTGACGATGTAGTGATCGCCATCGCGTACCGCGCGGGTCTTCAGCGATGCCAGGTCGGAGCCGGCGCCGGGCTCGGAATAACCCTGGCACCACCAGTCCTCGCCACTGAGGATGCGTGGCAGGTACTTCTGTTTCTGTTCTTCGTTACCAAACTTGATGATCACCGGCGCCACCATGTTCACCCCGAACGGGATGGAGCGGGGAACACCGTAACGGCAGGATTCTTCGTCCCAGATGTGCTTCTGCACCGGAGTCCACTTCACACCGCCGTACTCTTCCGGCCAATGGGTGGCGTACCAGCCCTGCTCGCTGAGAATTTTCTGCCACCGCTGATGGTCCTCTTTGGACAGGCGGCGGAACCCTTTCACTTTGGCGGCGATGTCCGCCGGCAGTTTCTCATCCAGGAACGCCCTTACCTCGTCACGGAAGGCAAGTTCCTCGGCCGTGTAGTTCATGTTCATCGGATAACCTCGTCAATGCATTACAGCGAAAATATATACCGCATAGCAGAATTACTCAATGATCTTTCAAAGGTTGTGCCCCTGTCAATGATAATGAAACAAGAAAACACACAGTAATTACGACTTTCATCAAAATTTGGTTTCAATGACTTGTTGATGCCAAAAGCATCGTTTATATTCGAAAACACGGAAACTGGTACTGCTAAGCGAAACTATAAACTCACAAAATACCGCACAGCGAAACATGGCGATTGATTTGGTGTGAGCCAGTGCCGGCACCGGAAATTTCAATAACAAAGACATGCAATCAACTCCGTTAAGAGGTTTGAGATGACAACAACAACGCGTTTCCAGACACGTCCACTCGCCCGTGCCGTCGCCCTTGCCGGGCTGCCCCTCGTGATCATGGGCTCGGGCAGCACATTGGCCCAGGGTTCCGAACTAGAGGAACTGCGCCAGCGTGTCCAGCAACTGGAATCCAGGCTGGAAGTTCCGGCAGAGTCGAAGATGGAGGAAGAAAACAACTATCTCAGAAGAGACGGTAACGGCATCCTGATTGGCGACACCACTGTGACCATCGGTGGCTTTATCAAGGCCGACGTACTGGCAGGCTCCAACGGAAATGGCTGGGAAAATGCCTACTCTGTTGGATTGGCTCGTTCCTTTGCCAACGCAGCGAAAGACGGCGAAAGCGATTGGAAAACCGGATTCAGCGCCCGCGAGACCCGCCTGAGCCTGGCCACCAAGACTCTGGATGTGGCAGGACATGACCTGACCACGTACCTGGAGATGGACTTCAATCAGGGCGCCGATGCGCCGGGTAACGAGGTGGTCTCCAACAGCTACGCCCCCCGTCTCCGCCAGGCCTACGGTTCCTGGAACAACTGGGATTTTGGCCAGACCCACACCACTTTCTCAGAGCTGGCTGCCCTGCCGGAGATCCTTGACCAGGGTAAGCAGGCTGCCTTCGTCTACATTCGCCAACCCATGGTGCGCTACAACATGGCAGCGCCGGGCGGCAAGTTGCTGGTTGCCCTTGAAAACCCGGAAGACGGCTTCGGCAGCAACTCCTACGACGACCAGTCCTACCCGGACCTGGTGGCACGGTATCAACTGCGCAACAGTTACGGAATCTACTCCATTGCTGGTTTGCTGCGCAGCCTGGAAGACGACGCTGCCGATGAAACCGAGGTGACCGGTGCGGTTTCGGTCAGCGCCCGCATTCCCACCGTGGGCCGTGACGACCTGAGGCTGCAGTACAACTACGGCGCTCTGGGGCGCTACATCGGCCTGTTCACCTACCCGGATGTGGATCTGGCGGCCCAGGCCGGCGGTGACGTAAAGCCGCTGAAGACCTATGGGGTCACCGCGGCCTATCGCCATCACTGGAACCCGAGCTGGCGCAGCAACCTGTCTGTGTCCCACCTCGAAATTGTGGATGACTTGGAGGCCTCCCCCGCTGGAACCCTGAGCTATTTCGACACTTCCACTTCGGTCCATGCCAACCTGTTGTGGTCGGCCCACCCGAAACTGACGTTGGGGCTGGAATACGCGTACTGGGATTTCGGAGAGATCGCCACCAGCAGCCGCGAACAGTATGAGCAAGTCATGGGCTCAGCAACCCTGCGGTTCTGAACCGCCTGTACGGCCTTTTATTAGTTAACGAAGGATTTTCAGGTAAGTTGCACTGATTTGCCCCGCAGTGTTCCCCCGCTGCGGGGCTTTTTTTGTGGCCGGCACTCTGCCTTGTTGCGTGGGACACTCCTGCTAGGGCGTGGAGTTGTCATGTGCTTTTGTCCGGAAGTCGCCAGGTGTGTTACCTGTCCAGTCCTTGAAGCGCCGGTGAAAGGAGCGCACCTCACTGAATCCCAGACGCAATGCAATGTCCTGAATGCTGAGCTGGGAATTGGTGAGGTAGTCTCGCGCCAACTCGTGCCGGATGTCATCCAGCAGGCGCTGGTAGGACAGGCCTTCCTCGCCCAGTTTGCGCTGCAGCGTCCGTGACGTCATGGCCAGTTGTTCGGCCACCCTATCCTGTCGGGTTACTCCCTGTCGCAGCTGTTGGTAGATCGCATACCTGACTCGGGAAGCCAGGCCATCCCGATCCCCCAGGCCTTGCATACGAGTGCGCGCGTGCTCTTCCAGGGTCTGTCTCAAGTCCGGGTCCGGTTGACGTAGGGGGGCGTTTAACAGTGACTGGTTGAAGCGGATGCGACTGTCTGGTTGATCAAACCGCACCGGGCAGCCCCAGCGCTCGAGATAGGCATTTTCCAGCTCGGCTCCGGGTGAGGGGTGTTCCAGATCCACTTGTAGTGGCGCCGGTTCGTTATGACCGGTGAGCCAGCGGGCGTACTGTATCCAGGAGGCAAAGACGTTATCGATCATGTGCGGGCGCACCGCCGGGTCGGTGTAGGCGCAGGCCCAGATCAGATGCGTTTCATCGCCCTGACGCAACACCCGGGTCACCCCCATGTCCCCCACCAGTTTCTCGTAGGGAGCAATCCGTTCGATCGCCTCTCCCAGGGTGGCACAGCTCATGGTGATGTAGCCCAGCACATTATAGGAGCCGGGCTGGACATAGTCGCCACTATACAGTCCCAGCAACGGGTTGCCGGTCTGTTCAGCCAGGATGCGGATCAATGCCTGAAATTGCTTGCCGGGCACATGGCCCTGTGACACGGCTGGCAGATCGGCTGGCAGGCCGGCTCTGCGGCACAGGGCTGCAACGTCCAGGCCTTCGTCCTGTGCCAGGCGAAGATACTGTTGTACGGCGGCGACTGAGGCGATGCCAAGGCTGTTGTCTGTCGTCATTTGTTCATTCAGTTGTCGCTGATCGACCGTGACAGGATTGAGGTAAACCGTAAGACTCTACACCTTAGTGTAACTGCATAAGCGACAACAAGGAGCCACAAATGCGACGTTGGAACGGCTGGGGTGATGATCAATTTAATCTGGAGCTGCCCGCCAATGGCACGGCCTTTCTCGCCGAGCGGATCGGCCGCGCCCAGCCACTTCCCGATGCCACGCTGGAATCTGTGGTGGCCAGGGTACCGGAAACCCGTCTGCCACATCACGACAGGGTAACGATAGACGCCGAGACCCGTGTACGCCATGCCCGGGGCCAGAGCCTGGCGGACTGGCTGGCCATGCGCAGCGGAGAGTTTGGCGTTTTCCCGGACGGTGTCGCCTTCCCGGAAAATTCAGAGGATGCCCGGGAAACGCTGGCATGGGCCGCGGAAGTCGGTGCCGTCGTCATTCCTTACGGAGGCGGAACCAGTGTCGCCGGCCATATCAACCCCAACCGATCCGACAAGCCGGTCCTTACCATCAGTCTTGCGCGGATGAATCGCCTTCTGGATCTGGATCACGAGAGCCATATTGCCACCTTCGGTGCGGGTACGCCGGGGCCGTTGCTGGAAGCCCAACTCAAGGCGGAGGGATACACCCTGGGGCATTTCCCGCAGTCCTTCGAGTTATCCACGGTTGGTGGCTGGGTGGCGAGCCGTTCCAGCGGTCAGCAGTCCCTGCGTTACGGACGCATCGAACAGTTATTTGCCGGCGGGCGCATGGAAACGCCTCGCGGGTCTCTCACCATTCCCACTATTCCGGCCTCTTCGGCAGGACCGGACATTCGTGAGATGATCATGGGCTCGGAAGGGCGCATGGGATTGATTACAGAGGTCAAGGTACGGGTTACACCGCTGCCGGAGAAAGAGGCTTTCCACGTTATTTTCTTTCCGAGTTGGGCGGCCGCCCGCGATGCGTCCCGGAGCCTGGTCCAGTCGCGGGTGCAGCTCTCCATGATCCGGGTAAGCAACGCCAGGGAAACCGAAACCCAGCTGGCATTGGCCGGACATGAGAAGCTGATCGGGACCCTGGAGAAATTCCTGGCTTTCCGTGGCGTGGCCGACGGCAAGTGCATGATGACCCTCGGCCTGACCGGCAGCAAAACCCAGTGCCGCGCCGCCCTGCGGGAAGTAAGGCGTATCAGTCAAGCTCGCAGGGGGGTCTATACCGGTACCCATATGGGCAGCAAGTGGGCCGAAAAGCGGTTCACCATGCCGTACCTTCGCGAGGCCCTCTGGCAAATGGGCTACGCCGTGGACACGCTGGAAACCGCCACGGACTGGGACAATGTGGACAACATGATCAACCGGGTGGAGGACAACCTTCGCCATGGCCTGTCTGACGAGAATGAGGCCGTGCATGTGTTCACTCACCTGTCCCATTTCTACACCCAGGGCTGCAGCATCTACACCACCTACGTTTTCCGCGCCGCGGATGATTACGCCACGACCCACGCGCGCTGGCAAAAGCTCAAACAGTCGACGTCGCAATTGATCGTTGAGAACCGCGGCACCATCAGTCACCAGCATGGGGTCGGCAAGGACCACGCGCCGTACCTGCCGGTGGAAAAGGGCGAACTGGGTATGGAAGCCATTCGTTCCCTGTGCGACCTGTTTGATCCCGATGCGCGTCTTAATCCGGGTACATTGCTGCAGGAGGAATCCGGATCATGACAGGTGCCAACTTGCCGGCCTGGCCGCGTGAGTCGGTGCTTGATCGGTTGCGTGGAGGCGAGGAACACTTTGATCTGGTAGTCGTCGGTGGTGGTATCACCGGGGCGGGCATTCTGCGGGAAGCGGCACGGGCCGGTCTCAGGACCCTGCTGGTGGAACAACGGGATTTTGCCTGGGGCACCTCCAGCCGCTCTTCCAAGATGGTCCATGGCGGTCTGCGTTATCTCGGAAGCGGGCACTTCGGGCTGACCCGGGACGCGGTGCGCGAGCGTCAGCGTCTGTTGCAGGAAGCCCCGGGACTGGTGGATCCTCTGCCGTTTGTGATGCCGCATTTCCGTCGGCAGTTCCCCGGCCCATGGCTGTTCGGCGCCCTGCTGTCGGTGTACGACTGGATGGCAGGCGAGCGCAATCACGAATACCTGAAAGGCGACCGGGTGCTTGAGTGGGTGCCCGGTCTCAACCGTGATGGCCTGTATGGTGGCACCCGTTTTGCCGATGCGGTAACCGACGATGCCCGCCTGGTCCTGCGTACCCTGCATGAGGCCGTGGGTGATGGCGCAGAGGTGCTCAACTACGTGCGTGCCGAGAAAGTGGCGCGTGACCCTGGCCGGGTGAAACGCCTGCACCTCAGTCACAGCATGAATGGCGAGAGCCTGACGGTCAGTGCGAACCTGGTGGTCAACGCCACCGGTGCCTGGACTGATAACCTGCGTGCCCAATTGGGTGCGGAGAAGACCATTCGCCCCCTGCGCGGCAGCCATCTGGTCTTCCCCGCCTGGCGCTTGCCTGTAGCTTGTACCGTTTCCCTATTCCATCCGGACGACGGCCGTCCGGTCTTCATTTTTCCCTGGGAAGGGGTGACGGTGGTCGGAACCACCGACCTCGATCACTCGCTGACTCTGGATAGCGATGCCCGAATCACGCCGAAGGAAGTGGACTACCTGCTGGCGGTCGTGGGCCGGGTTTTCCCGGACAGCGGTGTCGGCACCGCCGATGTGCTGAGCACCTGGGCGGGCGTTCGTCCGGTGGTGGGAGGAAGCGCCAAGGATCCCTCAAAGGAAAACCGTGAGCATGCCATCTGGGACGATGGCGGCGTGATCAGTGTTGCCGGAGGCAAACTCACCACGTTCCGGCTGATTGCCCAGGATGTCCTCACCAAAGGGCTGCCTTATCTGGACAAGCTGGAAACCGCAACGTCGGATGCCCCCATCTTCCAGCGGCAATCGACGCCCGGGCAGCGACCGGCATCGGTTTCGAGTCGGCAATGGCAGCGCTTGCAGGGCCATTATGGTGACCGGCTGCCAGAGGTGCTGGCGGCAGGCCCCCTCGAGCCGGTGGCGGACACTGACACCCTCTGGGCCGAGCTGGTGTGGAGTGCCGCCAATGAGAGTATCCAACAACTGGATGACCTGCTCCTGCGACGGACCCGGATCGGACTGTTGCTGCCCCGGGGTGGTGAAGCCGTCCTTGAGCGTTTGCAGGCGCTTTGCACCCCGGTGCTGAATTGGTCCGCTGAACGGTGGCAGGTGGAGCGGAATCAATACCTTGAGCTTTGGCGGCAGGCCTACAGTCTGCCTGAACAAGGGAGGGAGGCATCATGACGGCTCCGCTGATTCTGGCTATCGATAACGGCACACAGAGCGTGCGGGCCTTGCTGTTCAATCTGGAGGGCGAACTGGTTGGCAAGGGCAAGGAAGAGATTGAGCCTTATTTCTCGGATCAGCCTGGCTGGGCCGAACAACACCCTGATTATTACTGGCAAAGCCTGGAGAGGGCGTGCAACAAGCTTTGGGCGGATACGGACGCCCGCCCGGAAGAGGTCAAGGCGGTCACTGTCACCACTCAGCGTGGCACCGTACTGAATCTGGATTGCAACGGCGACGTGCTGCGTCCGGCGATCACCTGGCTGGACCAGCGCCATGCCCGCGTGGAGGGCCCGGTGCGGGGCCCCTGGGGCTGGTTTTTCAGGCTGCTGGGGTTGCAGGATACCATCCGACGGTTTCGGGAAAATGCCCAGGCCAACTGGATTGCCCAGAATCAGCCGGATATCTGGAGCCGTACAGACAAATTTGTCCTGCTTTCCGGTTATCTCAATTGGCGCCTGACCGGCAGGATGGTGGACTCTGTGGGCAGCCAGGTGGGTTATATCCCTTTTGACTACAAGCGTCAGACCTGGGCCGGCAAACGGGACTTCAAATGGCAGTTGATGCCGATTAAACCGTCCATGCTGCCGGAACTGGTGCAGCCGGGTGAGAAAATCGGGGTACTGCAGTCAGAAGCGGCCAGTCAACTGGGCCTCCCCGAAGGGCTGCCGGTGATGGCGGCGGCTTCGGACAAGGCCTGTGAAATCCTGGGTTCCGGCGGTTATGCGCCGGACATCGGCTGCATGAGCTATGGCACCACGGCTACCATTAACACCAACAGCGCACGCTACGTGGAGCCGACACGCTTCATGCCGCCATACCCCTCGGCAATTCCCCATCATTACTGTACTGAGGTGATGATCTACCGTGGTTTCTGGATGGTGAGCTGGTTCAAACGAGAGTTTGGCCAGCGGGAGCAGCGCATCGCTGAGGAGCGGGGCATCCAGCCGGAAGCCTTGTTCGACGAACTGGTCAATGAAGTGCCACCGGGTTCCATGGGACTGACGCTGCAGCCGTATTGGTCGCCGGGCGTTCGCCAGCCGGGGCCCGAGGCCAAGGGCGCGATCATCGGTTTCGGTGATGTGCATACCCGCTCCCATATCTACCGCGCGATTCTGGAAGGGCTGGCCTACGCCCTGCGCGAGGGCAAGGAGCGGATCGAGAAGCGCACCGGCGTGCCGATCACGCGTCTGCGGGTGGCGGGCGGTGGCTCCCAGAGTGATGCCGCCATGCAACTGACTGCGGATATCTTTGGTCTGCCGGCGGAGCGTCCTCATACCTATGAAACATCGGGCTTGGGGGCCGCGATCGATGCGGCGGTTGGTATGGGGTATTACCCGGACTTTGAGACCGCAGTAAAAAGGATGACGCGGGTGGGGCAGGTATTTGAGCCGAACCCGGAAACCCAGCAGTTGTATGACAGGTTGTATCGGGAAGTTTACCAGGGCATGTACGGGCGTTTGCAGCCGTTATATGCACGTATTCGTGATATTACGGGGTATCCCGGGTAATCGGGAGGATTCGGTCCTCTGACCGGAAAAAAATAACCGCGAACGAGGTCGCGGTTATTCTGTCATCCTGGAACTCGAAATCAGAGTTCCACCCCGAGATGCTCCAGGGAAGCGATAGTGAGGTTGCCAGATGGCAGGTTATTGTCTTTCTGGTAGGCGATCAGGGCAGCGCGGGTCTTGGAACCGTAGACGCCGTCAATCCAGACCGGATCGTAGCCTTTGGCTTCGAGAGCTTGCTGCAAGCGCTGAACCACACCCTCAGTAACGTTGGTTTCGCACAGAATTTCACGCCACTCCATGTCGGCGTCGGAAACCTTCACGCTCTTGGGAACTTCCGCGTAAACGGCGGGGATGGTGACCTTCTTTTCCTGTGGTGGTTCGACTTGCTGAACCACCTTCACGGTTTTGTATTCGGCGGGAATCGTGACTTTCTCCGTATGGGCCGGTACATCCACCACACGTTTGGTCACGGTCTCGTACTCTGCAGGAATTTCCACAGATTCAGTGCGCTCCGGGAGAACCAGTTCTCTGCGCTCAACTGTTTCGTATTCTGCGGGTACTTCCACCAGGCACATGATTTCACCGGTGGATTCATTGATTTTCTCAATCGGGCCCCGACCTTTCTTCCAGGTGCTGTAGGCCGGTTTAACCAGAACTCTTTCGGTGACGGTTTTGTATTCCGCCGGCTTGGTGACCAGTTTGCTGGAAGCTTCTTTGACCAGTACCCGCTCGGTCACGGTCTTGTAGGTGGCCGGAATCACCTTGAGTTCTTCGTAGGCTTCGTTAACCAGTACCCTTTTCTCTACGGTTTTGTACTGTGCCGGTTTAGTGGTCACCTTGGTGTCTTCTTCGGAGACCATCACACGCTGCATTTCCGTTTTGTAGGTTTCCGGGATGACAACGCGGGCATAACAGTGACCGGGCTGGGCGTTGGGCGGCAAAAGTTGTGATTGGGTTTGTGTCGCTGGTTCAGATGAAGAGGATTGTTGTTGGCTATTCAGCTGCGCACGTAACTGCTGGTTGGTCTGCTCCAGATTTTGTTGCCGGCTCTGGAGTTCCTGGTATTCGGGGCTTTCTTGCACAGATTGGGTTGAAGCACAGCCTGCGGTCATGGCTGCAATGATGGCAGCTGCTATGAGCCGGGATTTCTTCATGGGTTTCTCCTTAACCAGAAGATAATATTTGAAATAAAGGCACCGATCCCTTGGGATGGGCGCCGGAGATTGGGGATGACGAGCGCCGCCTTTTGTTAAGTCGTGTTAAAGACTAGCATTAACAATTAATTAAAGAGGTGCTTCAGGAGGGGCAGAAGAGGCCAGAATTATTCCGGTGAAAATGTTGTGAGACGTTTCACCGTATTTGTTGCATAAAAAAGGCAGAGCCGGAGCTCTGCCTTTAGGGGGGGGCTCAATGGTGATCAGCTGAAGGCCTGGATCCCGGTCTGGCCACGGCCCAGAATCAGGGCGTGGACATCGTGGGTACCTTCATAGGTATTCACCGCTTCCAGATTCATCACGTGGCGAATCACGTGGTACTCGTCAGAGATGCCGTTACCGCCGTGCATGTCACGGGCAACCCGGGCAATGTCCAGGGCCTTGCCACAGTTGTTGCGCTTGAGCAGGGACACGGAATCCGGAGTGGCAACGCCATCGTCCATCATGCGGCCAAGCTGAAGTACCGCCTGCAGGCCGATGGTGATTTCAGTCTGCATGTCCACCAGCTTCTTCTGGATCAGCTGATTGGCGGCCAACGGCCTGCCGAACTGCTGGCGTTCCAGGGTGTAGTTGCGGGCGGCGTGCCAGCAGAACTCGGCGGCACCCAGAGCGCCCCAGCTGATGCCATAGCGGGCCTTGGTCAGGCAGCTCAGCGGGCCTTTCAGGCCTTCGACTTCCAGCTTGTTCTCTTCCGGTACAAACACTTCGTCCATAAAGATGGAACCAGTGTCGGAGGCGCGCAGCGAGAACTTGCCTTCGATCTTCGGTGTTTCCAGACCCTTGGCGCCTTCACGCTCGATCACAAAGCCGGTCACCACGCCATCGAGCTTGCCCCAGACCACACAGATGTCGGCGATGGGGGAATTGGTGATCCACATCTTGGAGCCACTCAGCAGGTAGCCACCATCGACTTTCTTGGCGCGGGTTTCCATGCCGCCCGGATCAGAGCCGTGGTTGGGCTCGGTCAGGCCAAAGCAGCCAACGTACTCGCCGGACGCCAGTTTCGGCAGGATACGCTTTTTCAGTGCTTCCTGGCCGTAGCTGAAAATCGGGTACATGACCAGTGAAGACTGCACGCTCAGGGCTGAGCGGTAGGCCGAATCCACCCGCTCCACTTCACGGGCAATCAGACCGTAACAGACGTGGTTCAGGCCGGGGCCGCCGTATTCTTCCGGCAGGGTAGCACCGAGCATGCCCAGATCGCCCATGTCGGTGAAGATGGAGCGGTCGAATTTCTCGTGACGGTTCGCCTCAATAATGCCCGGCATCAGGCGCTGGTCACAGAAGGAGCGGATGCTGTCGCGAACCTGACGCTCGGTTTCATCCAGTTGTTTGTCAAATTGCAGCAGGTCATCCCAGGGTGCGGAAGCCATGATGGTATCTCCTCAAAAAAATTAGTCTGTAGCTTGTTTAATCGGTAACCCGTTCAATCACAGCAGCAATGCCCTGGCCTACGCCAATGCACATGCTGATCAATGCGTAACGCCCGCCGCTGCGCTCAAGCTGGCGGGTGGCGGTCAATGCAATCCGTGCGCCGGATGCCCCCAGGGGATGGCCTACAGCAATGGCGCCACCGTTGGGGTTCAGCCGGGAATCGGTTGGGTCAATGCCCAGTTTGGTGGTGCAGCCGAGAACCTGGGCGGCGAAGGCCTCGTTGATCTCGATCACGTCCATATCGTTGATGCCAAGGCCCGCACGGGCGAGGGCTTTCTCGCTGGCCGGTACCGGGCCGTAGCCCATGACCCGCGGTGGAACCCCTGCAATGGCTGCGGAGACGATGCGAGCGCGGGGCCGGATGCCGGCTTTTTTGCCGGCCTCGCGGGAGCCGATGATCAGGGCGGCGGCGCCGTCGTTGATGCCGGAAGCGTTACCTGCAGTCACCACGCCACCTTCAAACAGGGAGCGCAACCCTGAAAGCGCCTCCACTGTGGATTGGGGGCGAGGATGTTCATCGCTGCTCACGCTGACCGGTGGTTTTTTCCGGCCCTGAGGCACTTCAATGGAAAGAATCTCTTCATTATAGAAGCCGTCCTTCAGGGCAGCGTCGTAGCGGGCCTGACTCTGGGCGGCAAACTGATCCACCATTTCCCGGCTCAGGTCCAGCTCCCGCGCAATGTTGTCAGCGGTTTCGGGCATGGTGTCCGCGCCGAATGCCGCTTCAATACGGGGGTTGGGGAAGCGCGCACCAATGGTGCTGTCGAAGGCACGGAAGTCCCGGCTGAATGGGCTTTCACTCTTGGCCATGACGAATGGCGCCCGGCTCATGCTTTCCGCGCCACCGGCGACAAACAGCTCACCCTCGCCACAGCGAACCGCCCGTGAAGCGTCGATGATAGCGGCCAGGCCAGAGCCGCACAGACGGTTGACGGTGAGGCCGCCGGTTTCAACGGGGAGGCCAGCCATCAACCCGGCATGGCGGGCCAGGTTGCGGGCATCTTCACCGGCCTGGTTGGTGCAGCCGGCAATGACATCCTCGTAGGCTTCCGCGGCAAATGCATTACGCTCAATCAATGCTTTGATGACGCTGGCCAGTAAATCATCCGGGCGCACCTTGGCCAGTGCGCCGGCGTGTCGACCGAAAGGGGTTCTTAACCCGTCATAGATGAATGCGCTCATGGCATCTCCCGTTTCATCAGAAGACATGATTCCCATTGTGATCTTCCCTTTATATGGAGGAAAGGGGTGGGGGTTGTCATGTCATTAATGTTGATATAGTTTCGTATAGCGGAATTAAGTTTTGTATATTGGTTGCTAAAGACTAATCCGGGTCTGTGTGAAATGCAACCGATACCATCATCGAAGGGCACTAATCTGTTATGAGCCGTTTTCTGGTTCCTGTCGCGGTTTTGCTGGAACTTGTGGCGCTTTGCTTCTCCAGCCCACATCTCAGTGCGTTCGCCGGCGTGTTGTTTGTGCTTTACTTCATATTCTCCCTGCGGCGCCTGCAGGCCTACTCCCGCTACCTGTTTCTGATTTCCCTGATGGTCATTGGCTATCTGGGTATTGTCGGCCGGCTGGGCTCCAGCGAGCTGATGCGGGCCGCCTCCAATGCGGCCTTCTACGCCGCCTTTCTGGGAAGCCTGGGGATGATGCAGTGCCTGGTGCGGCGGCTGGAGGTGTTGCAGAGAATTCATGATGTGTTGCTGGGTGGGCGCCCGGCAATGTTGTACCCAAAATACGCGGTGGTGAGCTGTGGTATCGCCTCGGTGCTGAGTTTCGGGGTGATGAATCTGCTCTGCGGCACCCTGGCGGATACCCTGCGGCAGCGGGGTATTGCCGGCGCCTCACGCCTGCGTTGGCTGCGCAGTGTGCTGATCAGTACATTGCGAGGGTTCGCGCTGGTGCCGCTGGTAGCGCCCACCAGTGTTGCGGTGGCCATTATTACCCGGGAAGTGCCCACCCTGAGCTGGTCCGGCCTGCTGCCCTATGGTATTGGCAGCGCGGCATTGTTGGTCCTGGTGGGGTGGGTGCTGGAGCACAAGCGCTTTCGCCTTGTCAGCAGCGAGCGTGAGCCGCTGGAAACCTGGCCGGCCGGAAGTGGGCAGTTATTGCTGTTGGTGCTGATCATTTTCACGTCCATGGGCCTGCTGGTGCAGTTCACGGAGCTGAAAGTATCGGTGGCGGCCATGCTGACGGTGCCGGTGGTTACCCTTCTTTATATGCTCTGGCACGACCGCTCAGCAACCGTGGTGGCGCGGGAGGCCGCTGACAACATGCTGGGTATGAGCAACGAGATGTCGATCTTTGCCGGTTCCGCTGGGCTGGGCGTGGCGCTGGTGGCAGTGATTCCGGCAGACGCCCTGGCGGGTATGGCTTCTGGTGAGCTTGGTGTACTGTTGCTGGCGGTGTGTGGGTTGCTGATGATGCCCATGCTATCGGCGGTGGGGATTATTCCTATCACGGTGCTGAGTGTGCAGGCGGGTCTGATGCCCCAGTTGGTGGCGGAAGGGGTTGATCCGTTGCCGGTTGCGGTCGCGCTGGTGATCGGTTTCTCCCTGGCCATGATGCTGTCGCCGTTCGGCCCGGCCGTGATGTTACTGTCACGGTTTGGTCAGGTGTCACGCTGGGTGGTGGCGTTTGGCTGGAACGGAGTGTTCGTCCTGCTGTCCATCCCGTTGTTGCTGCTGATGCTGTGGGGGGTGTTCGTGGTCGCGCCGGCCATGGGGTGACATAGGGTGATATAAGAGTGACCGGCGCGATTGTCTGGCGCTATCAGTAACCCCGGCTCGTGTCCACGATGCCGGTAATCGACTGACCGTTATGATGCGCACGGATCTTGCCGGTAATCTGCTCCAGCGTGGCGTCCCGCAGGGTGCGCGCCGAAATGTGTGGCGTGATGGTGATCTCCGGGCGCTGCCAGAACGGATGGTCCGACGGCAGCGGCTCCTGGCGGAACACATCCAGGGAGGCCCGTGCCACATGACCGTCGTCGATGGCTCTGAGCAGGTCGTCCTCCACCAGGTGCTCCCCCCGACCGACATTAATGACTACGGCACCAGGCATCAGTTGGCTGAGATGCTGGTGATTGAGGATATCCCGGGTTTCCTCCGTCAGCGGCAGGGTATTCACCAGCACCCGGGTTGCTTGCAGGAAATTTGGCAGGTTGTCGGCCCCGGCAAAGGTCGTAATCCCGTCCAGGTCATGCTCGCTACGGGCCCAGCCGTTGACCCGGTAATCCAGGTCGGAGAGAGTGCGTGCCACGCGCTTGCCAATGTGGCCAAGACCCATCACCCCGACCGGCCATTCACTGCGCTTGATCGGACGGTGAATTTTCCAGATGCCTTCACGTTGTTGTTCCCGATAGGTTTCCATGCCTCGGCTGGCTTCCAGTAGCTGGTGCAGCACATATTCCGCCATCTGCACGGACATGCCGGCATCTTCCAGCCGCACCACCGGGAGGTGAGGTGGAAGGTTGGGCACGGCCAGCAGGCCGTCGATGCCAGCGCCGAGGTTGAATACCGCTTTCAGCTTTTTCTCACGTTCAAACAGTTCCGCTGGCGGCTGCCAGACAATGGCGTAATCGGCATCCACGGCCGGGCCATCGGCGTCCCATACGTGAATCTCGGCCTCCGGAAGCAGTTCCTTGATGGGTACAGTCCAGCGCTCTGGCTTGGGGTCTCCTGCGACAAATAGAACTTTCATGGGCTCTCCGGGGATCGTCAGTTGCATTAAATTTGTTTACTATATTTCGCTTTGCAGAATAATATACCGAAAAAGATCCGTAAACCCGGGGTTGTGCATCGCGGTGGTGGAAGAAAACTGAAACATATAGGAAGAGTGTTTCATATTTGGCACGACTTTTGATAATGGTTTCTGGTACTTGAT
>JAKLLS010000091.1 GCA_022014155.1 Marinobacter sp.
ATGCTGCCGCGAAGGTAGTTGCCATGAACCCCGGTGAAGAGATTGGTGTAGACGATGTCGGAGGCGGATGACTCGAGGATCATGTCCTTGTAGGAGGGCTCGGCATTGGCTTCTTCCGTCGCGATGAAACGAGTCCCCATATAGGCCATATCCGCTCCCATGACCTCGGCACTGAGGACATGGTTGCCTTTGGTAATGGCGCCGCCGAGTATCACCGGACCGTCGAAGAAGGTGCGGATTTCCGAAAGCAGTGCAAACGGACTGAGAGTGCCGGCGTGTCCGCCGGCCCCGGCAGTGACCAGGATCAGGCCATCGACGCCGAGGCTCAGGGCCTTTTTCGCGTGACGGATATTGGTGACATCATGGAAAACCAGGCCGCCATAGCTATGAGCGGCTTCTATCACCATCGGGTTGGCCTGCAGGCTGGTGATGATAATGGGTACTTTGTGTTTCACGCACACCTGAGTGTCGTGTTCCAGACGATCATTGGTGGGGTGGGCAATCTGGTTGACCGCATAGGGTGCCACTTTAGCATCGGGATTGGCGGCCTTGTACGTGGCCAATTCCTCATCGATTTGCGTTAACCACTCGTCCAGTTTTTCGGCCGGGCGGGCATTCAGCGCCGGGAAGGACCCGATAACGCCGCTTTTACACTGTTCAATCACCATCTTGGGGTTGGAGATGATGAACATGGGGGAGCAGAGGACTGGCAGTGCCAACTGGTCTTTGATGTTAGCTGGAAGGCTCATGGGAGAATGCTCCTGGTGTTGTGTTTGTGGTGAATTAAAGCATTGCATAAAGAGTGATATACATGATGGCTAATACGCTGGCGCTGAACCAACCATTCCATTCGATGCCGAAGCGCAGTGGCGATACACCGGAGAAATTGGAGATAAAGCGCAGCGAGGCAGTAAAGGGTGAAGCGCCTGCAAAAACGGCCCAGGTAATGGCGATAACGGAAGCCTGGACCAGAGGGGGGATGCCAAGATCGGGTATCTGCTGGAGTGCTCCGAGCATCAGGGTCACGGTGATAATGGCATTGATGCCGATGAAGGAAAACGTCAACATGATCAGTGATATGCAGACCATCAGTGTGGCATTGCTGATATCTGCCCGGACCAGAAAAGCGCTGGCAGCCTCGGGGTCAATCAACGGAATCAGAATCACCCCGATAAAACCGGACGAGGTAAACAGCACGACTTCATTACGCTGGTTGGTAAAGGTTTCAGGGAAAGACCGTCGCATTCGACGCAGAAGTAACCCGCTTTTCACATTTGTGCTGAGTCCCCGATACTGAACCCAGATCCAGATGACGCCAATGACGGGTGCGCACATAAGCAGAGTTGAGAAAAGCTGTAGGCCGGTGATTCGTGCCAATACATAGGCCAGCCCGGGAATCAGCGCCACCAGGACTACCAGGGGAATCAATTGGCCCAGTCCCCCGCCGCTGACCCGGTGACTTTTGGGTTTGGGGTAGGAGAAGCGGTCGAGTACCGCCCCCCAAAGGATGAACAGCAGTGTCCAAAGTAATCCCAACGGGGCGTATTGCTCCCAGCTTAGGTCGGGGATGCCGGACAGGACCAGCAACATGGTGACGGAGGTTGGGGCCCATAACGGAACGCCGCAGAATCCCCGCAGGGTGGCGGTCAACATCCGCCGGCTGCGGATGGCGCCGATGCGTTGGGCCTCCGGGTCGGATGAGGGGCGGATAGCCCGGCGGATCATGGTGCCCAACACATTCAGGGCACCGATGTTCAACATGACACTGAACAGGTGCGATCCGAATGCCATCAGAAAATACCGGCGTCCGGGTGGCTGGTTGACCAGCACCTTGCCACAGCGGCGGACGAGGGAAGAGGACCTGGCGGATTCCCGCAGAACGGCCAGGGATGTCAGGAAAAAGGTAAAAAAAGCGGCCCGGTCTGCTCCGGCTGCCAGGGCTTTGCCTTCAATCATGCCAGAGAGCCAGAGCCCGGCGGCGAGTCCGGGAGCCAGAATAGCGAAAATGCGGTAGGTCAGACTGATGCGTGGCCACTGCAACGCGACGAAAACCAACAGGGCTATACCCGCCAGCGGGCTCAACCAGGATGTTGCCGACAATTCCCTGGCGATGGCGCAGGCAGAGACCACCAGCAAACAAAGGGTGGCAAGGTTACGACTCACCAGCACCCTGCTGGTGGTCGTGGGGTGAGTCAACGCGATGGTGTTCACGCTGCCAGCGACAGTGCCGCCAGATGTTGTTGATGGTAATCAGCATCTCCGAACAGGGAGTTGAGCACCATCAGCCGTTTGACATAGTGACCTACATCCAGTTCGTCGGTTATCCCCATGCCACCGTGGAGCTGGATAGCTTCGTTACCGACGGCCTTACCTTTGCGACCGGTCAGCATTTTGAGCGCGTGGAGGTTCTTCCGGTGTTCCGGGCTGTCCGGCTTGTCGGCGGAACAAGTCGCCCGGTAGAGTAGGGAGCGGGTCTGTTCGCAAGCGGTGAACATGTCTACCATCCGGTGTTGAAGGACCTGGAAAGAGCCGATGGCAACGCCAAACTGCTTACGGGCCTTACTGTACTCTATCGTGGTGTTGGTTAGCTGGCTCATGAGCCCCAGAGCTTCGGCGCAAATGCCGGATGTTGCCTGATCAATGACTTGTTGTAGCAGTGCCAGTCCCTTGTCTTCGCCGCCAATCAACTGGTCAGCCTTAACGCGGACTTGCCGGAGATGCAGGTTGGCAGCCCGTTGGCCATCCATCAGGCGGTAATCCGTTCGACTAACACCGGGGGCATCGGCATCAACCAGAAACAGGCTAATGCCGTTCTCATCAAGCTGGTTGCCGGACGTCCGCGTAGACACAATCAGTTTGTCGGCGGCGGAGCCGTTCAGCACCAGCGTTTTTTCACCATTAATCAGGAAGTATTCACCCTCGCGAACCGCGCTTGTCCTGGCATCGGACAGCTGGTATCGAGCCTGACGCTCCATAAAGGCCAGGCTGCCTTGCAGCTGCCCATCGATCAACCTGGGAACCAGGTCCTGACACAGTGCCCCGGAGGCGCCAAGGTCCAGTGTGCGGCCAAACAACAGTATGGTGGGCAGGTAGGGGGAAGCCACCAGGCCTTTGCCGAATTGCTCCATCAGTACCATCAGGTCGGTAGCATCGCCACCAAAACCGCCGTTCGCCTCGCTGAATGGAACCGCGAGCCATCCGAGATCGGCCATTTGCCGCCATAGTCCAGGGTCGAAGCCCTGAGACAGATTGACGTCTTTCTGGCGACGTTCGAAAGAATAGTCCTGCCCGACAAAGCGGGAGGCGCTATCCTGAAGCATTTGTTGTTCTTCAGTCAGAGAAAAGTTCACAACTCAGCCCTTCTGTTAGTCCGGCGTTTCACTCAAAGTCCGAGTACACGCTTGGCGATAATATTTTTCTGGATCTCATTGGAACCGCCATAAATGGTTGCGGCGCGCCCATACATGAAGTCCTTCCGGGCCTGGTCACCAAAATCGTGGCCGATGTCCGTTACCGTAGCCTCCTCGTCGGCCACAATGCCGCCATAGACTCCGGCTAATTCCATGCCCAGTTCGTGGATGGCCTGCTGGATTTCGGTCCCCTTGATCTTCATCAGCGATGATTCCGCGCCCGGACTCTGGTTGTTGGCCATGGCTGCCAGCACACGCAGTTCTGTGTATTCAAGGGCCATCAATTCCGCTTCGATCTCCGTAAACCGGGCCTGGAACATGGGGTCACTGATCATGGTGCGACCACCCTGTCGTTCGCGCGCAGCCCATTGTCTGAGCGTTTCCAGCCGGCTCTTGGAGTCGGCAACCCGGGCAATCGCCGTTCTCTCGTGGGCCAACAGGGACTTGGCGTATGTCCAGCCCTGACCCTCTTCACCGATACGGTTAGCCTGGGGCACCCGGACATTGTCAAAATGCACTTCGTTCAGGGAATACACGCCGTTGATGCTGGGTATCGGAGATACCGTAATGCCGGGTGTTTGCATGTCTATCAGCAGGAAACTGATGCCGTTTTGTGGCTTTGTTGACTGCTCGGTTCGCACCAGACAAAAGATCCAGTCGGCATATTGGGCGTAGGTCGTCCAGATTTTGGAGCCGTTGACGATGTAATCGTCGCCATCCCGGTCTGCCCGGGTTTTCAGTGACGCCAGGTCAGAACCGGCACCGGGCTCAGAGTAGCCCTGGCACCACCAGTCGTCACCGCTGAGTATGCCAGGCAGGAAATGCCTTTTTTGTTCATCGTTGCCGTAGGTGTAGATAACGGGGCCGACCATTTTCAGGCCGAAAGGCACAACATCCGGGGCATTTGCCTGAACCCGCTCGCACTCGTAGATGTAGGACTGTGTGACGTTCCAGCCTGCACCGCCGTGTTCCTTTGGCCAGAAAGGCGCAACCCAGCCTTGATCATAAAGCTGCTTTTGCCACTGAACGATACCCTGTTTATAGGTTTCCGGGTGGCTGATCAGTTGCCGTGCTTTTTCCGGCGCTGCCTTGGCGAAAAAGGTGCGGACTTCGTCCTGAAACTTCAAATCGTCGGTTGACAGCGTGGTGTCCACAATCGAGCCTCCAAGTAGCTTGCTTATTATTTTGGCCGAAGAATGCCGTTATGCCGACCGGCGATGATATTCAGTCCCGGAACATGACGGAATTGTTCAGTGGCTCACGTACCGTTTGTGTCCGGTTGGCGTCTACTTCCGGGTCTTCATAACCAAAGCTGATGCCCAGCAAGATGCCAGTCTGGTCGTCGAGCTCAAAGGTCTCGCGGACCAGGTCGGGGTATGTACGCATGCTGCCCATTGCGCAGGAGCTGATCCCGAACGCCTGCATGGTCAGCATCAGAGTCTGTGCGTAGATGCCAACATCGAGAGCAATGGTTGCCCCGAACTCCCGCTCCATGCCGAGAAAGACGATATGGGGGGCATCAAAGAATTCGAAGTTCCGCCTGACGGCACGTAACCGTCCTTCCTTGTCGTCTCTGGTGATGCCCATTTCGTTATACAGCGCCACGGCGCATTCAACCTGGCGTGTACGGTAGTCACCGTCGAAGCGGGAAACGTAGCTGAAGTCAGGGTTCCCGGGAACACCATTTTGTTGGCGTGCCAGAAACTTTCGGCGCAGATTCTCCTTCGTTTCGCCGGAAGCAACATACGCTTTCCAAGGTTGAGTATTGCAGTTCGAGGGGGCCTGTTGGGCGATCTCAAATACATGCTCCAGAACTTCCTGAGGCACTGATTCGGGAAGAAAGCCCCTGATAGAGCGCCGGGTGGTAACGGCGTCGATCAGCGGCATGGTTGGTTTGATAGGGACCATAGTGTTCTCCGGAAAACGCTTGATCTGTAGAGGGTCCACGTTAGCAAGTTCGTCTCTCTTATGGAAAAGCATATTTTTTATCATATCTATGCCTGTATTTTATGGGTCGTAAAGGGGGGCAGGCACGGATTCAGAGTATCTGATGTATTCACATGGCCGATTTACATGGTGTGCAGTCGTTAGCGGAGGAGCGACCAGTGTTGGTGTTCGGCCGGTATAAAAAACAGATATACCACCGATAGAATAATGGTTTACTGGTGGATGGGGAAATCGTTGACCTGTTCTGGATGAAGGTTTAGGTTGATGCGAACTGCATGTACTTTTTTTATAGCAGTTCATCTGTCGATGCTTTTTTGTGTTGGCAGGGCAATGTCGAAACAACAATAACATCGGGAGACACTATGATTTTTCGTCCAGCAAGTCTCATGCGGCCATTGACGGCTTCTCTGTGTTCCGCAGCCCTCGCACTGGGAGTAAGCGCCTCTGTTCACGCCGCTGATTCCCAGCTTCCGGATACCATGACCTGGTCCTCATACGATGTCGGGTCCGCAGGTTATGCCGAAGCCTCTGCGATTGCGGATGCGTTTGGCAAAAAGTACGGCACCCGTATTCGTATTCAGCCTTCCGGTTCGGCTATAGGACGCTTGCAGCCTTTGCTCAGTGGTCGCGCTGATGTCGGTTTCCTCGCAACTGAAACGTTCTTTGCAGCGGAAGGGATACATGATTTCTCGACCCGTCGCTGGGGCCCTCAGGATCTTCGGGC
Source organism: Marinobacter sp. (assembly GCA_022014155.1). Taxonomy (GTDB): domain Bacteria; phylum Pseudomonadota; class Gammaproteobacteria; order Pseudomonadales; family Oleiphilaceae; genus Marinobacter. The sequence goes on from JAKLLS010000091.1 coordinate 6,082, forward strand.
AATCGCCGGAAGGCCATCGTCTATCGGTATCTTTACTGCGGCTGATGCCAACATCCACTCCCTGGAGGAACTGAAGGGCCACCGCTTCGCCTATGTGGCGGGTAACCCCTCCATCAACGTGAAGTGCGATGCCATCCTGGCATTTGCCGGTCTGACCAGGGACGATGTGGACGCGGTGATGTTCCCAACCTACGCCAGCGCCATGAGCTCCCTGGCTCGAAACGAGGCCGACGCCTCCTGCACAACCACCACACCGAGTCATGTCTATGAACTGGCCGAGTCGCCCAGGGGGATTCGCTGGCTGAACATGGATCCGAATGACAAGAAAGCCTGGGAAAAAATCAGCGAAGTGGCGCCCTTCATGGCCTCCTATACCGAGACCATCGGTGCGGGCATTAGTGAGGAGAACCCGGTGAACATCGTGGCCTACCGCTACCCGGTATTGGCGGTGCGGGCGGATGCCAGTGCGGACGAGGTCTACAACCTGCTCACGGCAGTGGATGAGACCTATCCGATGTACAAGGACGCCACTGCTGCCATGCCTCGCTGGGATATCGACCTGTCAGGTGTGCCTTCCATCGATGTGCCTTTCCATGAGGGTGCGATCCGCTATCTGAAGGAGAAGGGCATCTGGACGGAGCAGCATCAGGCCTGGAACGATGCTCGTGCAGCTCGCCTGAATGCACTGCTGGGCGCCTGGCCGAAAGCCGTTGCTGAGGGTGAGGGCAGGAGTGATGAAGCCTTTGTCGAGATCTGGGAAAACCATCGTCAGAAGGCACTTGAGTCCCTCTGATTGCATTGACTTCCAATGTTGATGCGGGCGGCATGTCGTTAATCTGGCACCGCCCCCACGTTTATCTCCGGAGAGTTTCGTACCATGACTTCCCTGAAGAGCTCTGACGCTCAAACTCCGTCCGAAAAAACAGCAGTATCCGGTAAGGGCCGGCTCACGGGGGTGGGTTACTGGGTAGCCCTGGCTCTTGGGGGGCTGGGCTTGCTGATGGCTATCAATCAGACGTTCAATCTGAAGTTCCTGGGGTTCGAACCGCTGGGTAACTCGTACCTGTATTACCTTATCGGTATATTCCTGGCAGCCGCTTTTTTGTGCTTTCCCGCCTGGTCGGGCGCCAGGGAGCGGATCTCCTGGTATGACTGGGTGTTGGCATTGTTGGCGCTGATTTCCTGTGGCTATCTGGGGTATCACGGTCTGGTCATGATCAACATGGGGTGGGAATACGAGGCGCCCACCGAGGCAACGGTCTTCTCCGGAGTTCTGCTGGCTCTGGTGCTGGAAGGGGTGCGTCGCTGTGGTGGTTGGCCACTGTTGTTTGTCTCCCTGTTCTTTGGCGCCTACCCGCTGTATGCGGACAGCATGCCCGGATTTCTCTGGGGTAACCAATACGAGCTGCCGGAGTTGATCCGGGCTCACGTCATTGGTGTCGAAAGCATCATTGGTATCCCCATGCAGGTGGTGGCACAACTGGTTATTGGTTTTGTGGTGTTTGGTGCGGCCCTGACGATCACTGGCGGTGGTGATTTCTTCATGAAGTTTGCGACTGCCCTGATGGGGCGTAGTCGGGGTGGTCCGGCCAAGGTGTCGGTGATGTCCAGCGGGATTCTGGGGAGTCTGTCGGGCAGTGTTATTTCCAACATACTAACCACCGGTCCGATTACGATTCCGACCATGAAGAAGACCGGCTATCCGGCACACTATGCCGGTGCCGTGGAGGCTTGTGCCTCAACCGGCGGCACCCTGATGCCACCGGTGATGGGGGCGGTCGCTTTTATCATGGCCTCGTTCCTGGGGGTGCCTTACGCAGAGATCATGATTGCCGCTTTCCTGCCGGCACTGCTGTTCTACCTGGCGCTGTTGTTCCAGGTTGATAACTATGCCGCCCGTCGTGGCTTGAAAGGATTGCCGGACTCTGAGATTCCCTCACTCAAGGAAACCCTGAAAGAGGGCTGGCCATATTTGCTCTCCCTGGTCATGCTGATTTATATGCTGCTGTTCATGCGACTGGAAGCCTATGCGCCTTACTATGCATCGGTTGTGTTGCTCGTTGTGGCATTGTTCAAGCGTGAGTATCGCCTGAACCTGCGCCGGGCACAGTCATTTATCGCAGACCTGACGACCAATGTGTCAAACCTGGTAGCGATCCTGGCGGGTATCGGTCTGGTGGTCGGCGGGTTGTCCTACACGGGTGTGGCCGGTGCCTTCTCCCGCGAGCTGCTGCTTTATGCCGATGGCAGTATCCCGCTGATGTTAGCCGCGGGTGCGGTGACCAGCTTTATCCTGGGTATGGGCATGACCGTCAGTGCCTGTTACATCTTCCTGTCCATCCTGCTGGCTCCGGCCCTGGTCAATGCCGGCCTGAATCCCCTGGCCAGTCACCTGTTTATTCTGTACTGGGGGATGCTCTCCTACATCACACCCCCTGTGTCATTGGCGGCTATCACGGCAGCGGGTGTCGCCGGATCCAATGCCACAAAAACCGGGCTCTACGCCATGCGATTGGGTGGCATCCTGTTCATTCTGCCGTTCCTGTTTGTACTGAACCCCTCTCTGATATTGCAGGGTGAGCTGTCCAACATCCTGTTGTCGGCAGTGACGGCTATTACCGCTATCTGGCTGATGGCCTCGGCGATGGAGGGGTATCTGTACCGTATCGGCATCATCGGTATCCCATTGCGGGTGCTCGCCCTGATAGCCGGAGGACTGATGATCTATCCAGATCTGATGTCCGATGGTGTGGGACTGGCGGTGATCGTCCTGATGTATGCCGGAAAGCGGTTTCTTAATCCTACCCCCCTGGTGGTGGTCAATAACTGATTTTAATTCCAGAACATAGGTGATGCGCTGTGATTGATAAGCAAGTGAAAGCGGCTGAAGACGCCGTCGCAGATATCCCTGACGGTGCCACGATAATGATCGGTGGTTTCGGCAGTTCGGGAATCCCGCTGCAATTAATTGAGGCGTTGCGCTGTCACGGAGCAAGTGACCTGACCGTGATCTCCAACAACGCGGGCGTGGCAGAGGAAGGGATTGCTTCCCTGCTTCGGGATGGTCTGGTGAAGAAGATTGTCTGTTCTTTCCCACGCTCCGCCGGCTCGATATGGTTCGAGAAACGTTTTGAGGAAGGTTCGGTGGAGTTGGAACTGGTGCCCCAGGGGACTCTGAGTGAGCGTATCCGGATTGCTGGTGCCGGGATTGGTGGCTTCCTGACGCCAACCGGTTACGGCACCAGGCTGGCGGAAGGGAAGGAAACCCGGATTATTGATGGCAAAGGCTATGTTCTTGAAATGCCGTTGCACGCAGATTTTGCGCTAGTGCGGGCAGAATACGCGGATCCATGGGGGAACCTGACCTATAACACGGCGGGCAGGAACTTTAATCCGATGATGGCGGCGGCCGCGAAAACAACTATCGCGGAGGTTGGCGCCGTCGTAGATATCGGTGAACTGCATCCCGAGCATGTCATAACGCCTGGCATCTTCGTGGACCGGGTGGTGGCAGAGGAGAAGTGTGATGTTGCGGCTTAATCCCGACGAAATGGCCCAGCGTGTCGCCCAGGATATTCCGGACGGTGCCTACGTTAATCTCGGAATCGGGATGCCCACAAAAGTCGCAAACTATGTTTCTGCGGATAAACAGGTCATATACCACAGTGAGAACGGTATCCTCGGTGTCGGTCCGGCACCGGCCCCGGGTGAGGAGAATCCCAATTTGATTAACGCGGGCAAGCAATACGTCACGCTGTTGCCCGGTGGGTGTTATTTCGATAATGCCGAATCGTTCGGGATGATGCGCGGCGGCCACCTGGATATCGCCGTACTGGGTGCGTTCCAGGTCTCCTCACGTGGAGATATCGCCAATTGGGCAACGAATAACGATAAGTTCCCGCCTGCGGTTGGTGGGGCGATGGATCTCGCGGTTGGGGCCAGACAGTTGTTTGTCGTGATGCGCCATACCACCCGGGACAACGAGCCAAAGATACTGGATGAGTGTACCTATCCGTTGACGGGCACTGGTGTCGTGCGCAGAATTTTCACGGACCTGGCGGTTCTCGATGTGACAACGGACGGGCTGCAGGTGGTTGAGCTGTTTGGCGACAACACCTTTGCGGACGTGCAGGCGCTCACCGGTACTCGTTTGTTGCCTCCGGTCTGATGCCCTGTGACGGATTGTCCGGAGTCATCAGGTAAGCGCAGTGGGGTATTTTGGAATGCGGGTAGTCTGAAGCTTTCCCTGCATCCAGACAGTTACACCCGGTTCCGTTCGATTCTCGCTTATCTGGCCCTGTTTTCGGGAATAGCCACATTTGTTCCCGGCAATACGTTTGCCGCAACCATTTTTGCCTGCCTTGCCATTGCGCTGGGTTGGGGCAACCTGAGGCCGGTAGGGCGGGTGCTTTTCACTCTGATCATTCTTTTTGCCCTGATGGCCCTGGCCTATGAACCAGGCGCCTTGCCCAAGGCCACAGGCAACATGGCACGAATCGGTGCCCTGATTATTACGGTGATGCTGTTGTCCGCCGTGCTGGGCCAGTCCAGCGATCTCAAAGTTATCTCCCGCAGTCTGTTTGCCGGTAGATCACTCTTTCGTTATCTGGGCATGACCTTCGGCACGGCATTGCTGTCGGTTCCACTGAACTTCGGGGCAGTTGGGGTGGTGGCGACCATGGTCGGCGTTCAGGTTAAGGAGCAGGGTGACAGTGCCCTGGCACGCAATGCGGCACGTGCAGTCGTGCGCGGGTTCGGTGCGTCGCCCATGGCCTCGCCGCTGTCGATATCCATTGTCATGGCTGTGACCTTTTTACCGGACCTGTCGAGCTGGAAGCTGATCGCTGCGGGGTTGCCATTTGCCCTTTTGTTTCTGGTGACCGGTGCCCTGGCAAGGGAGAAGGAACCGCCCCGGGCGGACGTTGCGATAGCCCCGACGGCAGAGCAATCCGCGTTGTTTTCCTGGCTCAGATTCGTAGCCATTATTGCTCTGATATGCGCGGGAGCGTTTTTGCTCAGCACAAAGGTGGGGTTGGTCTACTCCCAGTCAGTGACTCTGAGTTGTCTGGCAGCGGTTATCATTGGTCTGTTTTATCGCCGGGTTGCCGATGGAGTGGTGTCATTGCCCTCACTGGCGGGCATGAATAACGAGCTGGTGATTATGGGGGGCTCGTCTTTTCTGGGTGGGATTATCGGTACGTTTGCCCTGAGCTGGTTGGGCGTGGATTTCAGTCTGCCCATCTGGGCCTATCCATTGGTGGCCATGGCCGTGCCCTGGCTGTTTTTTATCGGTGGTGCGATGGGTGTTAATCCTATTATTTCCGGAACTCTGTCAGGGAGCATTCTCGGTCCTATCTGGCCTGAGTACGGATTGCTTGGGTTAGGTCTGGGCATGGTCACCGGATGGGGGATTACGATTGCCGGCACGCCTTATTCGGCTAATTCACTTTTACTGGAACGCAGCACCGGTTATAGCGCGCAACGGGTCTCCTATGAATGGAGCCTCAGGTTTTCAATGATTGCGCTTGTTCTCTCCGGATTGCTCTGTGCGTTGCTGACACTGCCATTATGATTCTGCGGTCACGGCCTGGAATTGAGGTTGATTTGAGACCGAATCTCCTCCACCAGTTCCTTGCCACATTTGGGCAGTGCTTCCAGTTCCCTGACAATCAGGCTGCGCTCCCGTTCGGCCCATTCGTCATCCAGTTCTATGGTGGCGATAGCCATGAAATCCGCATAGCGGTGGGCAATGGAGCGGGGCAGGATGCCGATGCCGACGCCACGACTGATGATTCGACAGGCGGACTCAAACCCGAACACCTGGATACGCATCTGCAACGGCAAGTTGAGTTCGCTGGCCTGGCCCTTCAGGAAGTTGAACAGCGTACTGCCCTCGCGCAACCCGATATGGGGGTAATTCAGGGTTTCCTGGAAGGAAATGCTCCGGCGGCCGGCAAGCTCATGATCGGGCGGCGTCACAAGAACCAGGCGGTCAACGCTGAAAGGAATGATCTCGAGTTTTTTGGCGTTCACTGGGCCGGCAACAACCCCCAGATCGGTCGAGCCGTCGATCACGCCCCGAATGATATCGTGCGTCAGCCGTTCCTGAAGATCCACGGTAACCCCTGGGCGGGTCACCAGAAACCGCGCCAGGACGTCGGGCATGAAGTCGCTCACCGCCGTGGTGTTGGCAAAAATCCGCAAATGCCCCGACTCGCCTTCCGCGTATTGGGAAAACTCGTCCTTGATGTAGTCAACCTGCCGCATGATAGCCCTGGCATGAACCAGCAGGTCATGACCTGCCGGTGTAAGCTCTACACCCTGGCTGTCGCGGTAGAACAGCCGGCTTCCCAACTGCCCCTCAAGAGATTTGATGCGCATGCTGGCTGCTGCCGTCGACAGGCTGGCACGCTTGGCCCCGCCTGTCAGACTGTTGGCTTCTGCAACGTGGATAAACAGACGTAAATCGGGAATATCAAAGTGCATGATGAGAGTTCGACAGCAAGCTAATCAAGGGACTCACAGTCTAAACCACCGGGGTGTTCATGGAAACCAAACGCACCCTTGTGCAAAATCGAATTCTCTCCTCTGTCGTATATCGGCATTATTACCAATATTCAAAAACTAGAATACGTATTGATAGAGGAAGAGTGATGTCAGATGCTCCGGAAGACTGGATTGGCAAGCGAGAAAGCTGCGCGGATGCCATGGATTCTGCGCTCGCCGGCCGAATTGCCGCAATGCTGGACCGGCCCATGCCAGGGGCTGGAGACGAATTGTCTCCGCTGTGGCATTGGGCGTTCTTTCAGATTCCCGTTCCGCCTTCGGGTACTGGCCACGATGGCCACATAGCGCCGGGTGGGTTCTTGCCAAAATCCGATGGCAATACCCGCATGTGGGCCGGTGGTCGTGTCGAATTTCACAAATCCCTGGTGATTGGTCGCTCCGCCGAACGTTCATCGACTATCCACTCGGTGAATGAAAAACACGGGCGTTCTGGCAAGTTGCTGTTTGTCACTGTCCGGCATGAGTACCACCAGAACGGTGAGCTGTGCCTGAGCGAAGAGCAGGACATCGTCTACAAGGCCCCGGTCACCCCGAGACTGTCCCTGGACCAGCCCGTTCCCGATGCTCAATGGAGCCGTCGGGTAGATCCCTCTCCTTTATTGCTGTTCCGCTATTCGGCGGTGACCTTTAACGGTCACCGAATCCATTACGACAAGCCCTACGCCACACAGGAAGAGGGCTATCCCGACCTGGTGGTCCAGGGGCCGCTGATTGCCACGATGATGGTGCAGGCGTTTACCGACGCCAATCCCGGTCTGACACCGGTGCGGCTGTCGTACCGTGGCTTGCGTCCTCTGACCGTGAACAAATCTTTCAATGTTGAAGGACAAATTGTCGGTCAGGGTAAGGCTCAGCTGTGGGCCGCGAATGAGGACGGACCAGCCCATCAAGGTGAAATTGAATTCAAGGAGAAACACCAATGATCAACCCTGCCCTGCAAACGTACGAAGATATCCGAGAAGGCGTGCGCGGACTGTGCGGGAACTTTGATGCGGCCTATTGGCGAGGCATCGACGAGCGCAAAGCGTTCCCCGAGGAATTCGTGAATGCAATGACGGAAGCCGGCTGGCTGGCGGCAATGATTCCCGAGGAGTATGGCGGTTCGGGCCTGGGCCTGGCGGAAGCCTCCGTGATCCTGGAAGAGGTAAACCGGGCTGGCGGCAACTCAGGTACCGTGCATGGCCAGATGTACAACATGTTCACGTTGTTACGTAACGGCAGCGAAGAGCAAAAACAGAAATACCTGCCGAAAATCGCCGCGGGTGAGTTGCGGCTGCAATCCATGGGGGTGACCGAGCCCACAACCGGTACCGACACCACCAAGATCAAGACAACCGCCGTTCGTCAGGGTGACAAATATGTGGTGAATGGCCAAAAGGTATGGATCTCCAGGGTTCAGCATTCCGACCTGATGATCCTGCTGGCCCGCACCACTCCGCTGGACGAAGTCCGTCGCAAATCCGAGGGCATGTCGATTTTTATCGTGGACCTGCATCACGCCATAGGGAACGGTCTGACGGTACAGCCGATTGCCAATATGGTGAACCACGAAACCAATGAGCTGTTCTTCGACAACCTGGAAATACCGGCTGAGAACCTGATTGGTGAGGAGGGCAAGGGTTTCCGCTACATCCTTGATGGCCTCAATGCCGAGCGCACCCTGATCGCCGCGGAATGTATCGGCGATGGTCGCTGGTTCATTGAAAAGGCCAGGCAATATGCCAGTGATCGCGAAGTGTTCGGCCGTCCCATCGGGCAGAACCAGGGCGTGCAGTTCCCGATTGCCAAGGCCCATATCAATGTGGAAGCAGCGGACCTGATGCGCTGGCGTGCCTGTGAGGAATATGACAATGGCCGCCCCGCGGGTGCCAGCGCCAATATGGCCAAATACCTGGCTGCGGAAGCTTCCTGGGAGGCAGCCAACGTGTGTATGCAGACCCACGGCGGTTTTGGTTTTGCCAATGAGTACGATGTGGAGCGCAAGTTCCGGGAGACGCGCCTGTATCAGGTCGCGCCGATATCCACCAACATGATTTTTTCCTACGT
>JAKLLS010000234.1 GCA_022014155.1 Marinobacter sp.
AGAATGGCTTCAAGGTGCTGATCGAGAACGACGAAACCATTCGTCCGGAGACCACTGCTGAGTCCCTGGGCCAGCTGAAGCCGGCGTTTGATCCGAAGAACGGTACCGTGACTGCTGGTACCTCTTCGCAGCTGACCGATGGTGCAGCAGCCATGGTGCTGATGTCTGCGGAGCGCGCGGAAGCGTTGGGTCTGAAGCCTATCGCCCGGATTCGCGGCATGGCGGTTGCTGGCTGTGACCCCGCAATCATGGGTTACGGTCCGGTTCCGGCCACCAAGAAGGCACTGAAGCGTGCAGGCCTGAAAGTCGAGGATATCGACTTCTGGGAATTGAACGAAGCCTTCGCAGGTCAGTCCCTGCCGGTCCTGAAAGACCTGAAACTGCTGGGCGTGATGGAAGAGAAAGTGAACCTGAACGGCGGCGCGATTGCCCTGGGCCATCCGCTGGGCTGCTCCGGTGCACGTATCTCCACAACCCTGCTGAACGTTATGCAGGCCAAGGGCGGTAAGCTTGGTGTATCCACCATGTGTATCGGCCTGGGTCAGGGCATTGCGACGGTATGGGAGCGTCTCTGATTCGGTAGGCCGGATCGGTAACGCTGTCCTGAAGGCCCGGCAATTGCCGGGCCTTCCTGTTTATGCTTCCTTTAAAAAAGCAGGGCGGAAACTAAAGAATGGGTTGTCTTGCTTTTCTTGACCCTGTAAAACAATGCACCTATACAATGTGGCGGCTATTGAGTGTTTTCTAGCCGACTGATTTTACAGCGAGTTTACGGTTTGCTGATTTTTTAACCGATTATCGCCAAGGACACAGATCTCCGATATGGGTAAAAGTCTCGTTATTGTCGAGTCGCCAGCGAAAGCGAAGACCATCAACAAATATCTGGGCTCCGACTTCATCGTGAAGTCGAGCGTCGGGCATATTCGTGATCTTCCTGTCAGCGGCAGTGGCTCTCAGTCAGATCCAAAAGAACGTGCGAAACAGGCAGCGGCGACACGCAAGATGAGCCCCGAAGAAAAGGCGGCGCACAAGAAACGCAAGGCCCGCGAGCAGCTGGTCGCCCGGATGGGTGTGGACCCGGATCAGGATTGGAGCGCCCGGTATGAGATCCTGCCCGGCAAGGAAAAGGTTGTCAGCGAACTCAAGCGGTTGGCGAAATCCGCCGACCATATCTATCTGGCAACGGATTTGGACCGCGAAGGGGAGGCGATCGCCTGGCACCTTCAGCAAACCATCGGTGGCGAGTCCGACAAGTACCGCCGTGTTGTCTTCAACGAGATTACCAAGCGCGCGATCCAGGCGGCCTTTGACGATCCGGGCGCCCTGGACAATAACCGTGTGAATGCTCAGCAGGCTCGACGTTTCCTGGATCGGGTTGTGGGTTACATGGTATCGCCGCTGCTGTGGGCCAAGATTGCCCGGGGGCTGTCGGCGGGGCGTGTCCAGTCTGTGGCGGTGCGCCTGATCGTTGAGCGTGAGCGCGAGATCCGCAAGTTCATTCCGGAAGAGTTCTGGCAGTTGCATGCGGATCTTGGTGCCAAGCAGGCCAAGGAGCCGGTGCGCTTCGAAGTTACTCGTTATCAGGACAAACCCTACCGGCCTGTTAATGAACAACAAAGCAGCGAGCATGTTGATCGCCTCAAAGGCGGCTCGTTCCGCGTTGCCAAGCGGGAAGACAAGCCGACGAGATCCCGGCCCTCGGCGCCGTTTATTACCTCCACGTTGCAGCAAGCGGCCAGCAACCGTATGGGGTTCAGCGTCAAGAAGACCATGATGTTGGCGCAACGCTTGTATGAGGCCGGGTACATCACCTATATGCGGACGGACTCAACCAACCTGAGTCAGGACGCGGTAGCCAGCTGCCGTGACTTTATCGAGAAGCAGTTCGGTGACCGGTACCTTCCAGAGAAGCCCAGGGTTTATGGCAGCAAGGAAGGCGCTCAGGAGGCCCACGAAGCGATTCGCCCGACGGAGGTTAGCCGCCGGCCTTCCGATATCAGTGGCCTGGAAAAGGATGCTGAGAAGCTCTACGACCTGATCTGGCGCCAGTTCATGGCATGCCAGATGGCCGACGCCGAATTCCTGAGCACGTCCATTGTTGTGGCCAACGGAGACTACGAGCTGCGTACCCGTGGCCGCATCATCAAGTTTGACGGTTTCCTCAAGGCCGCGCCCCAGTCTGCAAAGAAAGATGAGGACGTGGCGTTGCCGGACATCAAGGTTGATGAAACCCTGGATCTGGCCAAGCTGGACCCGAGCCAGCACTTCACCAAGCCGGCGCCCCGATACACGGAAGCGAGCCTGGTCAAAGAGTTGGAGAAGCAGGGGATCGGGCGTCCATCCACTTACGCCTCTATTATTTCCACCATTCAGGACCGGGGTTACGTCAGGTTGCAAAACCGCCGTTTCTACGCCGAGAAAATGGGCGAAATTGTCACTGAACGGCTGTCCGAGTCATTCCCGAACCTGATGGACTTTGATTTCACCGCGAAGATGGAAGGTGAACTGGATGATATCGCTGAAGGTGAGGTGGACTGGAAAAAGGTTCTGAACGACTTCTACAGCCGTTTCCGCAAACAACTGGAAACCGCTGAGGGCAGTGAAGAAGGGAGTATGCGAGCCAATACGCCCACGGAAACGGACATTCCGTGCCCGACCTGCAGCCGCCCAATGCAGATTCGCGTGGCCAGTACTGGTGTGTTCCTGGGCTGTTCCGGTTATTCCCTGCCACCAAAGGAGCGCTGCAAAACCACCATCAACCTGGTTTCCGGGGATGAAGTGGTCAGCGCTGATGATGATGTGGAAGGTGAGGGCGAAACCCGATTGCTTCGCAAGAAGCGCCGTTGCCCGAAATGCGGAACCGCCATGGACAGCTACCTGGTGGACGAAGGCCGCAAATTGCATGTATGCGGTAATAACCCTGACTGTTCCGGCTTTGAAGTGGAGAAGGGTACCTTCCGCATCAAGGGTTACGAAGGGCCGACACTGGAATGCGACAAGTGTGGTTCCGAGATGCAGTTGAAAACCGGCCGATTCGGCAAGTATTTCGGCTGCACCAACACGGAATGCAAGAATACCCGTAAGCTACTCAAGAGTGGCGAGCCTGCGCCGCCCAAGATGGATCCAGTGCCGATGCCGGAACTCCAGTGCCAGAAGGTGGACGACACCTACGTGTTGCGGGACGGCGCTTCCGGGCTCTTCCTGGCGGCCAGCAAATTCCCGAAAAATCGGGAAACCCGGCCACCGCTGGTGATGGAGATCAAGCCGCACCGTAAGGAAATTGATCCGAAGTACGATTTCCTGATGGATGCGCCTGAGCGTGATCCAGAAGGTAATCCGACGGTGATTCGCTACAGCCGCAAGAGCAAGGAGCAGTACGTCATGTCCGAGAAAGAGGG
>JAKLLS010000235.1 GCA_022014155.1 Marinobacter sp.
TCGGCTGGAAATTCACCTGGGACAGCGTCAAGGAACTGGTCGACACCGGACTGTCGGCGGAAGACACCCGGATGCTGAAGACCATTGCCAATGATACCGACGGTGTACGTAACGTACACGAACTCCGCAGCCGCCGGATGGGGCATGACATCCTGCTGGATATCCATCTGGTGGTGCGCCCTGAAATCAGTGTATCGGAAGGTCATCAGATTGGCATGCAGGTGGTGTCCAACATGCGGGATGCTCTCGGCAACATTCGGGATATCAATTTCCATATTGACGCCGAGCATGACGAGGACCACTCACCTACCTCTGAGCAGCTCCCTTCCAGGCAGGAAATTCTCGACGTACTCACCAGACACATGGGTGAACTGCCATCCCACACCCGCCTGCGCCTGCACTATCTGAAGAATAAGGTGCACATGGAACTGTTTTTCGACAAACCGGAGCACGAGCCGTCAATCAAGAACAGCGATATCAGCAAGCAGTTATCTGACTATCCCTGGTTCGGAAGTCTGCGCGTCTGGTACGGCGCCCATTAACGGCGCCGGTTGTCCTCCATGCGTGACAGGAACTCCTGCATGATCAGGGTATAAAGCTCACCACCCAGGAAACGGTCCTCGACGCCCGCATCGATGCTGGGGTTGTCGTTAACCTCAATTACTGCGACCCGGTTCCCGGACTGTTTGATATCGACGCCGTAGAGGCCATTGCCTATCAATCGAGTAGCGTTCAGGGCGGCCTGAATGACATTTCGCGGTACCTCATAAGTCGGCATGGTCTCGAAACCGCCGCTGTCCACTTCGGCACCGCCGTGTTGATAGATCTGCCAATGCCCTTTCACCATGTAGTATTTGCAGGCGTAGATGGCCCGGCCACCCAGCACGCCGATACGCCAATCGTAATCGGTGTAGAGGTATTCCTGGGCCAGCACCAGGGCCGATTGTTTGAAGAGTTCCTTCAGGCCCGCCTTCAGTGATTTCTCATCCTCCGCCTTGGTCACTCCCCGCGAAAAAGCCCCGTCGGGGATCTTGATCACGGCGGGAAACCCAAGCTCGCGGATCACCTGTTCCGCACTGTCCTTCTGGTCTTTCGACAGAATCAGGGTTTTGGGGATAGGCACCTTGTTGTTCTTGAGCAGGTCCGCCAGGAACACCTTGTTGGTACAGCGCAGGATCGATACCGGATCGTCAATCACCACCATGCCCTCGGCTTCCGCCTTGCGGGCGAAGCGATAGGTGTGGTGATCAATCGCCGTGGTTTCCCGGATGAATAGACCATCGTATTCCGGAAGGCGCATGTATTCGCGGCGAGTAATCTGCTCCACATTGATACCGAGTTTGCGTCCGGCCTTCTCAAAACGGCTGAGTGCCACCTTGTCGCTGGGGGGCATTTCCTCTTCCGGATTAACCAGCACAGCCAGGTCAAAGCGATAACGCCGGCGCGTTCTGGGTTTGCGCCAGACCATGCTGCTAAAGCGGTCAAAGGCCGTTGCGAAGACGTCCTGCTCCTTCTCATCCAGGTCCGCCGGTGCCGCCGGCTTCATGGACTCAATCTGCCAGGTCTTGCGGCGTTTAAAGACAATTTCCAGGATCGGGCACGGAAAGCGCTCAAACAGGGCACGGGCGACCGGCTTCAGATCTGAGTGCTCCGCGTGGCCAAAGTAGGTGCGGATACGCACTTCATGTGTGGCGTGGCGTGCGTCGCTGGCGGGATCGATTTCGGAGCCGGCCGCGTCCAGCCAGTTAATAACGCTGGCATCCAGCTCTTCCAGTTCCAGGGAAAACAGCCCCTTGCGGCTCAGGTCGTTCAGGGTCATCACGGACGGAACCACATGGTGACCACGGGCCTCCGCCAGCAGGGAACAGTAGTAGCCCCGGCTAAGATACTTCGCGCTCTGACACAGATTGATGACCCGCACCCGACTGGAAGCCGGCGCGGAAAATTGAAGGTACTGATCAAAGGTGAGGACGTCCTCACTGGGATAATACGGGGCCCAGTCTTTGGCGCGATCCACAACGATGAGCAAACGGGACATGACATCCCTCCCTGAAGGTAAAGTCAGATAGAATTCCGGCAACAATACGCCTGCCCCCATACCCGCACAATCCTTCCAGGATGCGTGCTTTTACGCATGGTTGCGCTTGCCGGACTGTCTACCATAATAGCCTGATACGGGAAGCACGCGAGCACACCCGGCCACGATGTACCAAGGCACCACGTTTATGTCCGATCCAATCCTCCGCCAAGCCACCCATGATGACCTGGATGCCTTGATACAGCTGGAACACCGATGCTTCCGCGAGGACCGACTCTCCCGACGGAGTTTCCGACGATTTCTGGACATGCCACGGGACCGCCTGATTGTCGCCGAGCTGGACGGCGGGCTGGTGGGTTACTGCCTGGTGCTGATGAGTGCGGCGACCCGACTCGCACGCATCTATTCCATCGCCGTCTCTCCAGCGACCCGAGGCCGGGGTGTTGGCGAAGCACTGGTTCGGGAAGCTGAACGGGAGGCCGTGGAGGCGGATCGCATCGTGATGCGCCTGGAAGTACGTGAGGACAACGACGCCGCCATCAATCTCTACAAGCGCCTGGGGTATCGGCAGTTCGGAACCTACCGTGACTACTACGAGGATCACGGCAATGCCCTGCGCTTCGAGCGTCGCATCCTGTTCTATGAGCCGTCCCGCGAGTTTCCGAAAGTGCCCTACTATCCGCAAACCACGGAATTCTCCTGTGGCCCTGCGGCGTTGATCATGGCGATGGCAACCATGGACCACCACCAGCCTGTAACCACCCTGGAAGAACTGAAGCTGTGGCGCGAGGCCACCACCATTTTCATGCTGGCTGGCCATGGCGGCTGTGGTCCCCACGGCCTCGCGCTGTCCGCCTGGAACCGGGGCTTCCATGCCAGTGCCTGGATCAGCAAGGAAGGCGCCCTGTTCAAGGACACTGTCAGAAACGACGACAAGAAACGGGTACTGGAACTGGTGCACGAGGGTTTTTTACACGACATTGGCCAGACTGGCATTCAGCTCCACCATGATCCGCTAACACTGGATGGTATGGAAAACGCCTTGCACGAAGGCAGCGTCCCGGTGATCCTGATCAGCACCTGGCAGCTGAACCGCAGCCGCGTTCCCCACTGGGTCACGGTCTGTGCCATCGACGACCAGTTCGTCTATATCCACGACCCGGAAATCGACGTCGAAGCCGGTGAAACCGTGGCGGACAAACAATACCTGCCCATTGATCGCAGAGTCTTTGACAAGATGTCCCGTTATGGCCGCAATCAGCCGTTACAGGCGGCGGTGATTGTTGGCCCGAAACG
>JAKLLS010000092.1 GCA_022014155.1 Marinobacter sp.
TGGCGAAGCTTTCGCGAATGCTGTTGCGCAGTTCGCGGAATGATGTACCGGCTGCAGACAGGTGTTGCCGCAGGGACCGTGGGCTGATACCGAGCCGTCGGGCGATGTTCTCTGTGGTGCAGGGGCGCCCCGGCTGACTCATAATCATCTCGCGCACCTGTATCACAGTTTCATCCTGCTGCTCTTCATCCGGCATTGGATGCGAACGGTTACGGGCAAGAATAAATTCGAGGCCAGCGTCATCGGTACGGATGGGTGTGCCCGAGAGGGGCATGATGATTTCGTTGTGCTCAGCATCAAACTGGAATTCACAGTCGTTGGCATGCAGCTGCCAGGACCTGGGGCCAAGCCTGGATGGGAAGTCGAAGGCTATGGTGAAGTGGCTGCATACCTGGGACGAGACACGCTGGATACTGCCCATGTAGATTTTGGTCAGGCAGGGCCGAAGTTCGCCGAGCCCCCAGGTATCAATCAGGCGAATCCGGAAGGTCGCGCCCGTGGCACTGAGTTCCATATCCATCAGAGGCAAACCTACGCGCAGGTACTGTACAATCATGCTAATAAGCCGGCGGGGGTTTTCTTGCCCCAGTACAGCAAAGCCCAATAGCCCGTGGGCGGGCAGGTCGAGCAGTTGGCCAAACTGAAACGGGGCGCGTTCGTCACCCATCAGCCATTCAGCCGTTCCCAGAAGATCCATGACCTGCTGCATGGACAGACTGGCATCGGGGTTGTCCAGCAGCTCGCTGGTAATGTCGGTGTCCTGCAGTATGGCCTGGCGCTTGACTCCCTTGCTTTCCATGAAGTGAATGAAGCGGCGTGCATAACGTGCGGAAATGATGGGTACTTCAAGTGCTACGCGACTGGAAGTTTCCATGGATCTGTCCTTGAAAAATAAAGGCCAGTATACGCACGGGGCTGGTTACTGAGTTTTCGGGTTGATCACGGTTTTCGTTTCATGGCCGGATATGACAATGACAGATTGTTTAGGTTGCAGGGGTAACGGTTGAATCCACAGACACAGCAAATGGGAAGTCCGCCCCGAGTGTGCCCGGTCTGCAAGCGTGGGGAACTCTGGCCTTTTCAGCGGGTGAGGGAAACGGCTTATCGTCGTTGTCCGGTGTGTGAGGCGACGGTGATGGATCCTGTCCACTGGCTGACGCCGGAACAGGAGAGGGAGATCTACGATCTGCATGATAATGACCCTGATGATCCCGGCTACCAACGGTTCCTTTCCAGACTGGCGACGCCTTTACTGGATCGTCTGCCGGAAGGTTCCCGTGGGCTGGATTTTGGTTGTGGACCGGGGCCGGCGCTGGCAAGGATGATGGAAGCCGCAGGCATGAGGGTCAGTCTCTACGATCCGTTCTTTCATCCCGAGCCAACGGTACTGGATCAGTGCTATGACTTTGTCGCCTGCACGGAAGTGGTGGAGCATCTGCATCGCCCCCATGAGGTGTTCCTTGAGCTGAATCGCCTGATGAAGCCTGGCGGCTGGCTGGGCGTGATGACCTGCTTTCAGACCGACGACAGCAAATTCGCCAACTGGCACTATCGCCGCGATCCCACCCATGTGGTGTTTTATCGGGAAGCGACAATGGCCTGGCTGGCAGACAGCCTGGGGTGGACCATGGAGGTGCCGGTCAAGGACGTGGTCCTGTTCCGCAAGCCCTGAGGAGTTACTGGTTGATGGGCTTAGGGCAGCGGATAACAGGGCATTCGTTGTTGTCCGAAAGGGATGCATTCCGGCCATGTTCGGAGGGTGCATCAAAGCGTCCCGGCGCCAGTGTTGCGGCGCAATCAGCAGCCTCCCTGGCCCCGAAGGGGCAGTCAGCCTGGTCGAGTGCCTGGGACAGGTTGTACCAGCCGGGGGCGACTTCGGGAAACCGTTCGGTCATCCGTTGGTAATGCTCAATGGCCGCTGCCCAATCGGTTTGCGAGTAGGCAATATTACCTTGCCCCATCACGGCGGCTGGCTGGTCGGGCCATCTTGCTTCCGCCGTCTGGTAGGCGGTCATGGCAGCAAAGGTATGCCCGGTGGTTTCCAGGTCATTGGCGGCCATCAGGTAATCCAGTGGCTTCGCGGTGGCAGGCAGCTGATCCGGTTTCATCACCACCGCCGACCAGTGTTCGGCCCGGTTCCAGGTGCTGGTAAAGACGGTCAGGCTTTGTTCATGGCGTTCGCGGGTATCGGTGTGGAGGATGATGCGACGTGCTTCCGGATCAAAACCGATCACGACCGCAAAATGCCATTGGGGCCACCAATCGAATCCCAGGTTTTGCATCACCAGCACGGGATTTCCGGCAGCCACTTCCGACAGCAGGCTTTCCAGTGTGCCATCCAGTTCGTAGACCAGCATGCCGTGACTTCTGGCACCCGCGACCAGCTCAACCCGTAAGCTGCCCTTTCGCTCCGGTAGGTAGACCAGCTCTTTCAGTATGTCCGGGTCGGTGTTAAGCCCGCGGGTATTCAGCATCATCGCCAGGGAGGCGGGGCCACACTGGTAGCGTTCCTGGGGGTAGAAAGGCACGGAGTGAAGAATGGTTCGCTGATGAATATCCGTATGGCTGTCCGCAACAGACTGTTCCGGCCATTCCGGGCTGCTGGCGCAGCCTGCCAGGAGCATGACCAGCGCCAGGCTGATCATGGTTCCGGACAGGCTGTGGAGACGGTAAATAGTCACTGGATGTCAGCGTACCTATCAGCGAACCCTAGCGAATACAATTAATGAACGAGAACAGGTTGGTCGCACACAGCATGTCGGTGATGATGAACACCAGGAGGAACAGGACGATAATGCCCACAACCCCCTCACCAACTTCGGCTTGCGCCAGTTGTTGCTCGAACTCCGCCAGTTCCGATGGTGTCAGGTTCTGGATTCGTTCTTCGACAACCTCCTGACTGACTCCCATATCGGCCAGTTTGTCCTTGACCTCCTGCTGCTCAAGCATGTTCAGGAGGGATTCGCGGTCCAGGTCGGCACGCTGTTCGGTCAGCAGTTCCCCGGTGCCAATGACGTCAGCTGTCGCAGCGGATGACCACACCGTTGTCATGGCCATCAGGATGGCCAGGAAGAACGACACGTGTCTCAGGTTCTTGCGGATTGTTTGCATCCCTCACTCCTGCTTTTCGGTTATGGTCGACTTTTAACAATAGAGCAATCCGTTGATCAGTATCAACTTAATGGTTTGTCATATGTCCCGCCTGGTTGCAGATCAGACGTGTTTTCCGGGTATCAGAAAGTGGACAGCCCGGATGCTTCCATCAGTCGATAACGCCAGTACTTGAATGTTGATTCATCGGCCCAGGTTTCGTAGGGAAGACTCATGACCGCATTGCTATCGGGCCCCTGATACCAACATGTTTCGAAGAAACGGACGGCCTTCTTCACCACAGGTGATGATGCCTTCGAACGCAGGTGAACGCTGGTTTCAAGGTTCAGGTCGTTCAGGTTGCGGCGGGTGAAGTTCGCTGAGCCAAGCAGGACATCCACGGCATTGGCCCCATTTCGTTTAATAAGCAGTTTGCTATGGCATTGCTCGCCCCGGGTATGACACCAACGGACCGGTATATCCGAACGGACCAGCTCCGCCGCGACGGGGCGGTTGGGAATACCATTTTTGGCATGACCAAAGGCATCGTTGTTCGCATCCAGCAGGACCCGGATCTGAACGCCACGCTGCCGGGCCTCGGCAAGGGCATTAATGATCCTGCGGTGGGACAGGTAGAAAACAGCCATGTCGATTTGGTCGCCGGAGATTGCTGACTCAATGATATCCAGCGCACTGGATAGAATGGCGGACTCCGTTACCACCTGAAGTGTGTCCGCGGTTGGGGAGGCAGCGAAGTTCTCGCTCCGGCTACTGTTGTCAATCATTCGTTCTACTATCCCGGTTTCGGCTCCGGACAGGGCCAGGATGGCCTTTTCGCTTTCCAACAGGCTGGTAACTGCAGGGCCGGTGAAACTCAACCCGATGTTACTGTGCCGGCTGCTGCCGTCGTGGGGGTTGGCGGAGGTGATCAGTCCTCGTAAATGGTCGCCTTCATCCACTACGATGAGTTTGCGATGGTTGGCCTTGAAGTTGGGCAGGGCCAGATAGCTTCGGATGGTTGCAGGGTTTCCGCCGAGAGCGTTGGGAAGCCAGCCCGAATTTGCTGAATTGCCCATCCATTGGCAGCACACCCGCCACCATGCGGACCAGGCCGGATTGCTGTCCCTCAGCCTGGTCAGGTCGGTTTCCACGACCTGAATGCCTGCTTCACGCAGTCGTGAGAACCATGGGGAGGGGGCGCCGCCATAGAAGGTGTTGATCGGATCGGAGATCACTATGATCTGGATATCGGGTTCGGCCAGCTTACGCTTAACGAGGGCTTCGGTGAGCTGGCGGGCGAGGGGGCGGTGGGTGACCCCTTCCGGTTTGCTGTCGTTGAAAAGGAACATGTCCACCAGGACGAACCGATTGGCCTGGCCGATCAGGCGAAACACCTCGTCAAAGATTTCATGGTCAAGCCGGGTACTGCCGTCCGCGTTGTGAGTGGTGGTGTCGGTCAGCAGTTTTGCGTTGGCCAGGGGCGCCTCCGATCCGCGGTACCCGACACCTGGCGGCAGTGGTTTGAAGGCGTGGTACAGGCCGGTGCTGATAATAACCAGCACAAACATTGCGAACAGCAACTTCAATGTCATGAGTAAGCTTCCAGGCTCTTAGGGGCAGTTTGTAGAGACTATACTGCAACATAGGTCCTTTCGTCTTTGCCGGAGAGGAGGTGCCCCGATGCACTATGACATTTCCGGTCTGAGTGATATCGGTACCGTCCGAAGTTCCAATCAGGATGTCGTGGCCTGGCAGTTAGGACAGGATGGCCGCCAGGCGTTGTTGCTGGTGGCTGATGGTATGGGTGGGTATCACGGTGGTGACATCGCCAGCCGGCTGGCGATGGAATCAGTGCTGGAAACCATGGCGCCCAGATTACAGGAGCCGACGTCGAGCTACGCCGGACTGAGCGATGACGCCATACACATGATTCTGCAGGACTGTGTGACGCGGGCCAACGACAACATCATTGATGGACGGGCCGGAGATGCCAGTCTGGACAAGATGGGAACAACCCTGGTGATGGCGTGGGTGATAGAGGGCAGGGGGCACGTGGCCCACGTGGGAGATTCCCGCTGTTACCTGCTGTGTGACCGGCGCGTGTCATGCCTGACCCGTGACGATACCGTCGTCCAGGATATGCTGGATGATGGCAGTATTACGGCCGCTGATGTGCCGTATGTGCCGTTCCGCAATGTACTGACAAAGGCGCTTGGGGCGCCTTTGTCGATCGAAGTGAGCTATCAAGGTATCGAGCTGGGGGTTGGAGACAGGCTGCTTCTGTGTTCCGACGGCCTGACCAATGCCCTGCCGGAGCAGCTATGGCCCAATATCCTGGACAAGAACAAGGGCGCACAGAGCGTGGTGGAGGCGCTGGTCAGCGCCAGCCTGGATAACCAGGCCGCAGATAACGTGTCTGTTGTTCTGTTGACCCGGATGTAGTGGTGGCTTCCCGGGGCGTCAGTTGTTTAGCACCAGCTCCGAAAACCGTTTGAGCAGGCTGGCGGCTTCGGGGGTGTCGGCCACCGATGAGATCAGCGCGCTGGCGTCCTGGTTTTCAGTTTCAAGATCCGATGACTGCACATCCAGGTACGCTTTCATGATTTCCGGCGTGAATTCCGGATGGAACTGGACGCCCCAGGCACAACGTCCAATGCGAAAGGCCTGGTGGGGTTCAAATTCGTTGCATGCCAGCAGCACGGCGCTCTCTGGAAGTCGGAGAACGGATTGGCGGTGGGTCAATTGCGCCTGAAAGCGTTTCGGCAACGGTCCCAGCAATGGGTCGGTGGTGGCGGAATCGAAAAGCTCCACACTAAAGGTGCCGCTTTCCCGGCCTTGCGGGTGATAGCCCACCTCACCGCCGAGTGCATGCGCGAGCAATTGGTGTCCATAGCAAACCCCAAGCAAGGGGATCTGCAGGTTGACCGCGTTGGCAAGCCAGGTGGCGGTCCGCTCACTCCAGTCTGCTCGCTCGCTGACCATCGCCGGCGAGCCGGTGACGACGATACCGTCCCACTGCTCGGGGTGTCCCGGGGACTCCCCGGCGGCGACATTCACCACGGATATATCCAGCGCCTCGCCCAGCTCCCGGACAAACCAGTGGTCGAAGTCACCGAATTCCGCCTTGATTGAGGGGTAAGTGGAACCGGTTTTCAGTATCACCAACCGGGGGATTCTACCGGTTGTCCGGCTATTGGCCATGAATGTGCTCCCGCCTCGTCATGTAAAGGGCTGATCATACTCAACAATGGTTCCTGGGAACACCTGTCGGCGGCTTCTCCAGGTCATAAGGTGTCATTCGTAAGCCCTGTAAGTGCCTGTTTCTCAGGGGTAAGGCTTTGTAAAGAGTTGTAGTTTTCAGGGGCTTTGCACTTTTATGTGGGCCGTCTTTCTGTATATTGGCCCAACGAATTCTTGACTAACATGTTGGCTAAAATGAACAGTTATTTGACGCTCTCTGCTCTTATGGTATCGGCCATTTTTCTGACAGCCTGCGGCGGAGGTGGCGGTGGTAGCAGTTCCTCCGAAAGTGATCACTCCTCCGCGGTGGCCAACAGTTCCGAAACTTCCCCTGAGAGTCAGTCAGAGGAAGAGAGTGCTGAGCCAATTGTGATCGCTGGTTGCGAGGTGGATCAGTATCAGGCGGACATGCTCAGAAAAGTGAATGCTGCCCGTGCCTCTGCACGAAGCTGTGGCTCTGAGCAGTTTGCGCCAGCTGAACCGCTAACATACAACTGCCCGATAGAACGTGCCGCAGAACACCACAGCAATGACATGGCGTCCAATAACTTTTTCAGTCACACCGGTTCCGACGGCTTGCGCGTGGGTGCGCGGGTGACGGCATCTGGCTACGAGTGGTCAGTTGTGGGCGAGAATATTGCGGCCGGTTACGACGAAGTCGATACGGTGGTTCAGGCGTGGCTGGACAGCCCTGGACATTGCAGCAACATTATGGAGCCCAGGTTTTCCCAGTTTGCCGTGAGACGGGTGGATACCAATACGGCTGACTACGATAACTACTGGACACAGGTGTTCGCCACACCGGAGTAACATCAGTCCAACATTAAAAAGCCCCGCTGCTCCATTGAGCGGCGGGGCTTTTCTATTGGGAGCTGCTTTTACTCGGGTAGCTCTGCGTTGTGGTAAACATTCTGCACATCGTCCAGGTCATTCAGCATGTCGAGGAACTTCTCGAACATCGCCACATCATCACCTTCCACCGGGGTGGAGGTCTTGGGCAGGAACTGGATCTCGTCCACTTCGAAATCAATACCCTCGATCGCATCCACCAGGGCCTGCTTTGCTTTGGCGTACTCGGTGTTCGGGGTGAAGACGGTGATCAGGCCGTTTTCATTTTCAATGTCCGTGACATCGACATCCGCTTCCATAAGGGCTTCCAGCACCGCTTCCTCATCATCGCCTTTAAAAGCGAAGATGGCGCAGTGATCGAACATGTGTGCCACCGCGCCGGGGGTGCCGATTTTGCATTTGGTCTTGGTGAATGCCAGGCGGACATCACCGAACGTCCGATTCGGGTTATCGGTGAGACAATCGACGATCACCATGCAGTTACCGGGACCGTACCCTTCGTATCGGGCTGGTGAATAGTCCTCGCCGGCGCCACCCTTTGCTTTATCGAGGGCTTTGTCGATAACGTGTGTCGGCACTTGGTCCTTCTTGGCCCGGTCAATCAGTCCGCGCAGGGATAGGTTGCCGTCAGGGTCGGTACCTCCGGACTTGGCGCACATGTAGATCTCGCGCCCGTATTTACTGTACACCTTGGTTTTTGCCGCAGCCGTTTTGGCCATGGAATCTTTACGGTTTTGGTAGGCTCTGCCCATTGCGCTGCCTCTTTATATCGTTCGGAAAGAGCCGGATTTTACTCAACAAGCCGGTCGGGTTACAGGCTTTCTTGCCACTTCTTGGGGAAGCTGCAGGTCGAGGACACTGGTTAGCGTCAGTAACCGGGCAGGGAAGAGGGTGGCGGGGGTAGATCAAAGGCGGGCGACAGAGCGCTGCAGCCCGCCATCTTATGCCAGCCGGACTTATGCCTCGGCGGCTTCACTCCGGTTGCGGGTCTTATGGCCCCGGCTCAGCAACTGCTTTTCAATGGCTGTTGCCAGTTCCGCGCCATCGACGATGTAAGCGGGGTCGTCTGTCATTCCGAGAACTCTTCTGATCCACGGAGTTTCAGTCACATTCACCCTGAACGTCAGCTTGGGGACGAACTGATAAGTGACGTCGTCCTTTTTCCAGGTCACGACAGGAGCCCTGTGAAGGTGACCGGCCGGGTCCCGCTGTTCCTGCTGGCTGTACTCATTTTGCCAGCCAATGTGCAGGTCCGTGACGCCGGTGTTAATTTCCATCGCCCGTTCCTGGGTCAGGCCAATCAGTCGATTCGTAGTGATGCTCATATCAGAGCCTCCTTTTAAGAGAAAGAAACAAAAACAAAACCCTATGGCTGCTTTTTGTTGTCAGGAGCCTTCCTGGCCCCGCTCTATTGTGTGAACAACTGTACACAGGTATTGAAGGAAAAGAATAGTCGAAGTAGATGCGGAGGCCTGATATGACAATGCGGATACTACCTATCGCCGGCCCGGTAGGCCCCCGGGTAGAGGCTCATACATAGTCGACGGGACATCGGTAATGGTCTTGCGCCATCAGATCGATGCCGCATTCCATTTCCGTGACCCAGTTCAGGAAGCGATCGATCATGGCGGGGCCCTCGAAGCGTTTGCCATGCTGGGGCACGATCATGGTGACATCCATCTCCCGAATCATGTTGGCCCAGAGGCGGCAAACCTTGTTGGATGCAATGTAGCGCCGGTGAAAACCGATCATGTCAGGAATATGCCTGTCAAAGTCGCGTACCGGGAGATGGTCATCGGCGCCGCCCAATGAAGCGCCCAGGTCACCGGAGAAGAGGATCCTGGATACCGGATCATAAAACTGGAGATTGCCTACGGAGTGCATAAAATGGGCCGGCAGGCACTGGATGAACGAGTTGCCAAAGCGCACGTTGGCGCCGCCATCCGGAATGCTGACGATTCGATCATAGACGGAACCTGCGAGTTCATTGGTGACATAGCTGGATACCAGGTGAGGCAGAAATCGGGCCCACAACTTTGAGGTTACGATCTTCGCGGAGGTATGTACGATCCAGCGGTCGATGGCTCCAATGATGTCTGGATCCTGGTGAGAGGCAAATACATAGTCCATGTCACGGATATTCATGTAGCGGGATGCGGCGATAGACAGCGGTGTGTACGTCAGGTCGCCGCCCGGATCGATCAGTGCTTCGTGTTTACCGTCGACTATCAGAAACTGGTTGGACTGGACGCCTTCGCCGGTTACCAGAGAGTCAAACATCAGACACTTATGGTTCCCATCATCGAACAGGACGATCGGTTCTGCTTTCATTCTTGTCTCCCGGGTGAACGGAATACCCGGCCGGGGGTGGCCGGATATTGCAATGCGCGGAGAGTACAAAAATGATGAGGGCGAATTATTGCGTCAGGTCAATAAACTGATATTTATCAACACGTCAGCGGTGTCCAGTTGCTCAGGCCAGTTTGGGGACGCGCTTGATGCCTTTGCGAATGCCCTGTTCCAGAGCGGCACTGACCACCTTCCCGGTAAAGGGAACAATGTCCTCGAAGGTGATGGTGTAGTTCACCCGGGTTCCGCCTTCACCTGAATCCTCAAAGCGGATGCGTCCCATGTGGTTGCGGATCGGGCTCATGCTGGTGATGGTGTATTCAATCAGTGAGTCCGGCTCAAAGCCGATCACGGTCTCTTCCAGGCTCAGTGGGCCAATACCGATTTTGCGAACGGAGCCGATGCCATTGGGATCTGCCTGGTCGCTGTCCTGAATGCGCTTGACGGGTGCACCCAGTAGTTTACCGAAGCGACCGTGGTCGGCGAACAGTGCAAAAACCCGGTTACGGGGGACGTCGAAGGTTTCATCTATTTCAATGGTATACATGGCCATGGAGTCGCTCTTATAAATAAAAGGTTGCTGTCGGATTACGACTTCGTCTAATCCGACAAACTATTGACAATGGACACTAGCCTATCGTTCCGGAGGCTACAACAAAAGTCGTAGATGCTGGCGGATCGAACCTTGGCCTGAATCGCACGGTGCAGGGGCCGGCCATCAGTGGCGGCTGGTGTGCCGGTAGTCCCTCGGGGACTGCCCCATGACTTTCTTGAACAGTCTCGAGAAGTAATAGGAATCGTCATAACCCAGGCGCCGGCTGATATCGGCAAAACTCAGGCTGGTGGTGTCCAGCATCTGGCAGGCCCTCTCCACTTTCAGGTGCAGGAAATGCTGGATGGGGGAGGTGCCGGTCTGTTCCCGATAGCGTGTGGCAAAGTGGGCCGGAGACAGGCCCGCAAGGTCAGCCAGTTGCTCCAGTGATACCCGCTCGTCCAGGTGCTCCCTCATATAACTATGAATGGTGTCCAGTTCTGTCTTGCGTTCATGGCTGGTTTCGTCGGCATTCAGTGGTACGGCGGCCAGTAACTGGCGGAGTCGGTTGGCAGCGTGGATCAGGCCCCGGGTGCGGAACCCCGTTTGCCGTACAGACAGCAAGCCGTTGAAGTCCACCAGTAAGCGCGGCTGGCGACCGAGGTGTCGTATCCTGGTGTCATCAAAGCCCATGTAGTGGCGGAAATCCTCTGCAAGCGGCCCCGTGTAGTGCACCCAGTGAATAGTCCAGGGGTTGTCCGGGTCAGCGGTGTAGCGATGG
Organism: Marinobacter sp.; assembly: GCA_022014155.1. GTDB lineage: Bacteria > Pseudomonadota > Gammaproteobacteria > Pseudomonadales > Oleiphilaceae > Marinobacter. The sequence goes on from JAKLLS010000092.1 coordinate 10,842, forward strand.
GATGCGCCTGCGGGTAACAAAAGCAGATCGCCGGCTTCCACGGTATAGGGTTCTCCCTCGACGTTCAGGAAGGCTTTGCCCTCGGTGCAGTAAATCAAAAGATTGTCGTGGTGGTGCTCCCGGTGCATGTGATGCCCCATGGCCCGGCGATAGTGACCAAACGCCAACGGGTATAGGTCCCGGGTCAGGGGGTAGGTCGACAATAGTCGTATGATTGGCGCGGGAACCACATAGCGAATGCTGTCTGCCGGCACCGGCCACTGAGAGGTCTGGGTCATGGGTGTACCGATTTTCTGGTGTGCGATCGAAAGATAATCCATCACGAACGAAACTTAGTCAATCGGTGTGGTCTGAATTCCTGTGCTAGCATCAATTCAAGCATGGTCGTCCACCCTTAGGTCGGGCGGCTCCCCGTACAACAACAAACAGGGCATATATGATGAAGAACGTACCACTGTATCTCGCCGGTGAATTTGTTCAGAGCCAGGCCAGCGAATGGATTGATGTCACGGATCCCGCGACCAACGAAGTGATTGCCAAGGCCCCATGCACAACCGACGCGGAAATGCGTAAGGCCATCGACAGCGCCAGCGAAATGTTCAAGACCTGGAAGGAAGTGCCGGTCTCCGAGCGCGCGAGGGTCATGCTGCGCTACCAGGCGCTGCTGAAAGAGCACCACGACGAGATTGCCGAAATTCTGTCCCAGGAAACCGGTAAGACCTTTGAAGATGCCAAGGGGGATGTCTGGCGTGGCATTGAAGTGGTCGAACACGCAGCCAACGTTGCCTCTCTGATGATGGGCGAAACGGTCGAGAACGTGGCGCGGGAGGTGGATACCCATTCCTGGACCCAGCCGCTGGGCGTGTGCGCCGGTATTACCCCGTTTAACTTCCCTGCGATGATCCCGCTGTGGATGTTCCCGATGGCCATTGCCTGCGGTAACACCTTTATCTTGAAGCCCTCCGAGCAGGATCCGTTGACGCCGATGCGTTTGGCTGAGCTGTTTGAGGAAGCTGGCGCGCCCAAGGGTGTCCTGCAGGTAGTTCACGGTGGCAAGGAACAGGTCGACGTACTGCTGACCGATCCGGCCATCAGGGCGGTGTCCTTCGTGGGTTCTGTTCCTGTCGGTCGTTACATCTACGAAACCGGTACCCGCAATATGAAGCGTGTACAGAGCTTTGCCGGTGCCAAGAACCATATGGTGATCCTGCCGGATGCAGACAAGCAGCAGGTGATTAATGCCCTGGTAGGCGCCTCTGTTGGCGCGGCGGGGCAGCGTTGCATGGCCATCTCGGTTGCGGTGTTCGTGGGCGAAGCGCAGCAGTGGATTCCGGAACTGAAGGAAGCCATGGCAAAGGTTCGTCCGGGTGCCTGGAACGATTCCGGTGCCAGCTACGGCCCGATCATCAGTGCCAAGGCCAAGGACCGGGTGGAATCTCTGATTGCTACCGGTGAAGCGCAAGGCGCCAATCTCCTGCTGGATGGTCGCGGCTGCACTGTCGATGGTCTGCCAGATGGGAACTGGGTGGGTCCGACGCTGTTCTCCGGTGTCACTACCGAGATGGATATCTACAAAGAGGAAATCTTTGGTCCTGTCCTTTCCTGCATGGAAACGGACAGCCTGGGTGAGGCCATTGAACTGATCAACAAGAGCCCGTACGGCAACGGTGTTTCCATCTTCACCAATTCCGGTGGCTGTGCCCGTCGCTTCCAGCACGAGATTGACGTGGGCCAGGTGGGCGTGAACATTCCCATTCCGGTGCCTATGCCGTTCTTCTCGTTCACCGGCTGGAAAGGATCTTTCTACGGTGACCAGCATGCCTACGGCAAGCAGGCGGTGCGTTTCTATACCGAAACCAAGACCGTGACCTCTCGCTGGTTCTCCAAAGAGGCGACAGCGACGTCCGAAGCGAACTTCTCGATCCAGCTGCGTTAACAGCGTTGAAGGTGGGTGTTTGGGCCGGAACCCGTTTCCGGCCCCTTCTTTTCCCCTGACAACAAGCCTCTCAGACTGGAGCGTAACGATGGACTTTAACCTGACTGAAGACCAGCTGGCGTTTCGTGAGGCGGCCCGGGCGTTCGCGGAGAAATCCATGGCGCCCCACGCTGCCCAATGGGACGACGAGCATATCTTTCCGAAAGATGTACTGAAAGAAGCTGGCGAGATGGGCTTTATGGGCATGTACACCCCGGAAGCCCTCGGTGGGATGGGGCTTTCACGGCTGGACACCTCGGTGATCGTGGAAGAATTGGCCGCGGCCTGCCCATCCACTGCAGCCTTTATCACCATCCATAATATGGCCACCTGGATGGTCGCCAGCTTTGCTTCAGATGACCTGAAGCAGGAAATTGTGCCGAAGCTTGCCAGCGGCAAGTGGTTGGCTTCCTACTGCCTGACAGAACCGGGCGCCGGCTCCGATGCGGCCAGTTTGCGGACCAAGGCGGTCCGGGATGGTGACAGCTACGTGATCAATGGTAGCAAGGTGTTTATATCCGGGGCTGGCGCAACCGATATCCTGGTGCTGATGGCCCGTACCGGTGACCCGGATTCTGGCTCAAAAGGCATATCCACCTTCGTGATTCCCGCCGATGCCGACGGCATTTCCTACGGCAAGAACGAAGAGAAAATGGGCTGGCACAGTCAGCCAACCCGAATGGTCAGCCTTGAAAATGTCCGCATTCCTGCCAGTAATCGGGTGGGTGATGAGGGAGATGGATTTGCCATCGCCATGAAAGGTCTCGACGGCGGTCGCCTGAACATTGCCACCTGTTCACTGGGCGGCGCTCAGGCGGCGCTGCTGCGGGCCCGCAACTATATGCATGAGCGCGAGCAGTTCGGTAAACCCCTGGCCGCTTTCCAGGCGCTACAGTTCAAGCTGGCGGACATGGCCACCAACCTGGTTGCGGCGCGGCAGATGGTGCGTCTGGGAGCCTTCAAGCTGGACAGCAGTGACCCCGAAGCCACACTGCACTGTGCCATGGCCAAGCGCTTCGCCACCGATGCCTGCTTTGACGTGGTGAACGATGCCCTGCAACTGCACGGCGGCTACGGCTATATCCGTGAATATCCGCTGGAACGTTACCTGCGGGACCTGCGTGTGCACCAGATTCTGGAAGGCACTAACGAAATCATGCGCCTGATTGTCGCCCGTCGACTGCTCGACGACGGTGTGGCGGAAGCTATTCAATAAAAACCGCAAGAACAATGGGAGATACAACATGAGCGATCTGATTCAGCTCGAGAAACGCGGCCACATTGCGGTACTGACCATCAACAACCCGCCAGCGAATACCTGGACCGGGGAGTCCCTGGCTGCGCTGACGGCGACGATCCGTGAACTGAACGAAGACCGTGACATTTTTGCCCTGGTGGTGACCGGCCAGGGAGAGAAATTCTTCTCCGCCGGTGCCGACCTGAAGTCCTTCGCCGACGGTGACATAGCCCGTGCCAACCAGATGG
>JAKLLS010000011.1 GCA_022014155.1 Marinobacter sp.
CAACTCTGCGCTAAGCTGACAGTCAGCATTCACTGAAAGGAGTCACTCCATGAAACTTCGCTTCCTTGGCGGTGCGGGTACCGTCACCGGCTCGCGTTACCTGCTATCGGATGACAAGCATCGCCTGTTGGTTGATTGCGGCATGTACCAGGGCGTGAAGACTCTGCGCAAGCGGAACTGGGCGCCCTTTCCTGTAGATCCTTCCACCATTGAGGCCGTGGTTCTGACCCACGCCCATATTGACCACAGCGGTTACCTGCCAGCACTGGTGAAAAACGGCTTCAAGGGCAAGATTTACTGCACCAAGGCTACTCACGAGCTGTGCAAGGTTCTGCTGCCGGACGCCGGCTTCTTGCAGGAGGAAGACGCCAAATACGCCTTCCGCAAAAAGTTCTCCAAACACGAGAAACCGGAGCCGCTGTTCACCGAAAAAGACGCTTGGGAGGCTCTCAAGCATTTTGAGTCCCTGCACTACCACGAAACCTTCGAACCGGTCAGAGGCATGGAGGTCACCTTCACACCCGCCGGCCACATCCTGGGATCGTCCTGCGTGCATGTGCACCACAAGGGCAGTCAGCGCACGGTGGTTTTCAGCGGGGATGTGGGCCGCCAGGAAGATTTGATCATGCGCCCGCCGGAACCTCTCGAGAAGGCGGACGTACTGGTGTGTGAATCCACCTACGGTGACCGCCTTCACGCGGACACTGATCCTGAGGAGGAACTTGCACAGATCATCACCAAGACCGCTGGCCGCGGTGGCATTGTGCTGATGCCGGCGTTTGCCGTGGGCCGGGCCCAGATGCTGCTGTATGTGATCCACAAGATCATGGGGCAGAAACGCATTCCCAAACTGCCTGTGTACCTGAACAGCCCCATGGCGATCAAAGCCACGGAGATTTTCTGCCGACACAACAAGGAACACCGACTCAGCGCTGCGCAATGCGAAATAATGGATGACCAGACGGAGTTCGTGCGCACCGTTGAAGAGTCCATCAAGCTGGATTCGGCACGCTACCCCTGCGTGATCATCTCTGCCAGCGGCATGGCCAGTGGTGGGCGTGTGCTTCACCACCTGAAAACCCTGCTGCCCAACCCGCGCAACAGCGTGGTGTTTGCCGGATTTCAGGCGCCCGGCACGCGGGGGGATGCCCTGGTGAATGGTGCGGAATCGGTCAAAATCCACGGTGAGTACTGGCCGGTGAAGGCCGAGATTCATAATCTGGATTCACTCTCCGCCCATGGTGACTATCAGGAAATTCTGAGCTGGCTGGAACAGGGGCAACTGAAGCCGGAGAAGGTTTATGTTACCCATGGGGAAATAGTGGCGAGTGATGTAATGCGTAAGCGCATTTGCGAGAAATTCGGGTGGGATGCCGAGGTGCCGGAGTTGTTTGATGAGGTGGAGATTTAACCCTCCTCAAACCACCCCTGGCAACAATCCACCCTGCAGACGAGCCACCCGATTGCTGAGCCGCGCCATCCCCAGGTTGAGCGGAAACAGCACCAGGCTTTTCACCGTGTCCCGCACCACCAGGCTGCGGGGCAGGCCTTCGTAGATGTTGATATAGGCACCGGCCATGGCGACCAGGGAACGGGACAGGTGCAGGTAATCGCTGTGGATCACAATGCCCAGCTGATAGGTGTTGGACAGCAACTGCAATGCGGTCTGCATGCGCCGATGCAGGCCCGCAGTGCCCTCTCGCCACAAGGTGCGTAATGCATCCTCGGTTAACGGCGAGACATCCCGGCGTTCGAGGGTGTCACTCAAGCGCTCGATGATTTCGTCCCGGCGCAGGCGGTTCTTGTCCGGGTGGGTACTCATTTCAATCAGCATATCGCCCAGGCGCTCGGTGTCCGCCAGCAGGACGCTGATGATGTAATCCCGCACAAAACTCCACTTGCCGGCCATATGGACCGCATTGCCCCAGTCGATCAGGTAAGGCTCCGCATCCGGCGAGACCATGATATTACCCGGGTGCAGATCGCCATGGAGCTCGTTATACACAAAGATGTGTTCAAACAGGGTGAACAGGAAGTTCTCCCCCAGGGTGCGCTGGAACTGCTTCCGCTCTGATCCCTGCAGACTGTTGATGGCTTTTTTGATGGACACGGCGTCGTCCACGTACTCCATTTCCAGGATGCGGTTGGTGGCCACAAACACATCCGGCACATGCCAGGATCTGGTAACCCGCGCGCGTGCCGCGAAACGACGCTGAATGGCCGCTTCATCTTCAAAATTCAGTTCCTGCTCAAAGCCCCGCGTAAATTCCTTGACCTGATCCGACAGCGCATGGAGGAACGGCAATAGCTTGGAATGCGGCGCCCAGAACTGGCTGCTCACCAGCATCAGCTCAATGGCCAGGTTGCCCATCTGGAACTCCCGCTCCAGATTGTGGCGAGCCACCTTGACGATCACCGGCTGCAGGCGCTCCAGCCCACCGTCGTCCTGAATGACTTTCTTGGTGAGGTACACCGAACCGATCGAGCCGGATTTCAGCGGCTTATTCACATCGAACTGGACGTACATCTCCCCCGGCAACTTGCCGAAGCAGTCCATAAACGCGTCGTTGACTTCGTCCGGCGTCATCGGGTCAACGTCTTCCTGGAACACCGCCAGCTCTGTGGCAATTTCCTCGGGCAGGAAATCGGCATTGGCCGCCGCCACCTGGGCCATCTTGATGAACAGCGGGCCAAATTCCCGGACCATGCGGGCGACGATCTGTGCCTGGGTGGAAAAATCCTTCGGGTCGGTCTGCAGGAACGGTTTGATGTGGCGAATGGCCTTAATCTGACGACGCAGAATCACCAGATCCCGACGCAGGACACTGACCTTACGGCCCACATCCGCCAGCCCTTCCTGATTGGCCTTGCGGATATCCTTGAGGCGGTTCACCAGTTCAACAATCAGCGGCTCGTAGGAACGAAGCACCAGGCGGACGATGTCGAGATTGAGCTCTATCAGGCCCTTCAGTTCCGGCGCATCCAGCAGCTCGTGGAAGAAACTCCAGAATTCATCGACGATGCTCTCCGGCACCTCGATCGGACTGCGGGTAACCACCTGCCCCACCACAAAGCGGATCAATCCCTCGGTGGTTTCCTCATTGGGAATCAGGCGATACTTGCGCAACACCTTGGTTAGCGAGCGGGACTGCACATTCAGCGGGTGCTCATACAGCGTGTTAAACAGCTCGTCGAGCGCCGAGCTGAGCTGCGCCTGATTAATCGGCTCCAGGTTGCCCACCAAGCGGGCCACCGGCCAGAACGCCCGAGGCACCTTCAGCGTCATCGTCGTGAAATTACCCACACCCCGGATCGCCGACCCGGTGCGCTCCCTCAGGACAGGAATGTTGATCTGAATGATTTTCTGCTGGTCTTGCTCGCCCATGTAACCTCGTAACCCGGCACAGTGCTGGATGGGGTGGTACTATGCCAGATTATTTAGAGGAGGTTTGGGTGTTTTTGGGCCGATTTTTTGTGGGTGGGGAGACTTTCAGGGATTAGTGCAAGCAATATCATGCCTAACCACCCTTATTCGATTATTAGCCCACCAGATCCCGAATTACGGCTTTAAAACCGTTAGTATTTCTGTAGCCACCTTTTGCGAACAGACGCATCGCGGCGAAAAAACGCGGTATAAACCACTTCTCTCGAATCTCGATGCGCTGCTTTAGCGTAGAGATTCTGGATTCAGTCTTACTAAGAAGTTGATCCAGCTTCACTAGATACTTTTCCGGCGCAACTTTTATGGCATCACGGATACCGAGGGCAAATAGGGTTGTTTGTTCAACCTGTATCTGTGCTCTTTGGTGACCATCTTTCTCGAACAGCTTCTTGACGGAATGAAGGAATGCCGCAGCCCGGGAAACCCTTACTGTACGATTAGCTATAAACTGGGATTCATTCGATTCGTGACGACGGTAGTACTGCAGAACCCGACTCTCAATCACCTTGGCATCAAGCCCATCGGCAAACCATACAAGCCAACCATCGTGCGAACTGAAACCTGACGGAATAGGCATGCAAAGATCCAGAAGCTCCCGGCGGATTCCGCAACAACACCCCATCATAAAGTGCTCCAATGTATAGCCCGCCGACCAGATCTGTCCTACCTTGGTCAACCCCACTTCATTTAGGTCACCATCGGTCAAAGCAGCATCATTCATCACTACCAATGCTTCCGGGTGGCTCTCAGCAACACCCATCATGTGCTCGATTTTCTCCGGGAACCAGACATCGTCTTGGTCGCTCAGGAAGACAAGGTCACCGGTGGTTTTCATCAAGGCTGCGTTGAAGTTGCCGCAATAGCCGAGTTTTTTTTCGTTACGGTAGAACTTGACTTTAAAGGGTGCAGTTTTTGCGAACTCTCTGACGACGGTTTCTGTTTCGTCGATTGAGCAGTCATCGGTAATGATCAGTTCGTCTGGCTGACGGCTTTGTTCTACGAAGCTCTGGAGCTGGGCTTTGAGGTATTGGTCACCGTTGTAGGTAGCCATGGCGATTGAGATTTTCATGTCCTCCACGCCTTTTTAACCATTCTCAATACCCGGTCCATCAATGAGACTTTCGGACCAAACCATCGATAGTTATTTTTGATTTCATCACAACTCAAATCATCTAAAAACCTTGAGCCGTTTAAAGGAGAACCAAACTTCATCGAACTCGCCAATGCATTTAGATATGAATCAGGCCACAGACCCCGCGCAGTTTTTATGAACATAACTTCATAGGGATGGACCGTTCTCCCCTTATATCTACCAGGCCACAAAACATCCCCGTCTTTCGCACTAGGGTTTGGATCAGAAACAGCATCGGTTCTATAATCAAACTGGTTATATTCAGGCAGTAGGCATTTCATATTCCAGCCCGCACCGATCAAACATCGAGACAATCTAATTTCATACCTACTAACAACCTCCTGCCTGGTCCAGAAGCAATCAGAATTGAAAAAACTAATATTTAAAAGGTAACTTAGTGAAGCTTGATTTAGCGCGAACACAGGTGTTTGAACATGGGGAAACGGCGCCCTTCCTCCAAAAATTTTCCGATAAGCCTCTGAATGAATTGAATAATTATTAAGAATATTTATTGAAGCACCGACAACCCCCACTTCATAATTAAATTTATCTATAAAGTACTCAAACCAAGGACGCTTCGTACCACCTAAGCAAGGTGGCAAAAAAGGCCCTCGGACAGAAGAATTAACGAATAAAAAATAATCGTACCTCTTAACATCTACAAATTCATTTAAAACAACTGAGTAACCACCGTAATCATAGTTATTGTTCGGAACTGATAAAATCCTCACATTCTCAAGGGGCGCCAGATCTAATCGACAAACCCCATCAGCAATAATAATAAAGTAATCAGCAGCGCCCTCAACACCAAAACACAAAAAATGAGAAAGATTATCAACATAACTCAAATCTTTCTCATAGTAATGGTAAACCACACAAACTTTATTTATCTCAGTATCAGACATATCCCACCTTTACAAGAAGGGCACTCACTCTTCTTGCGCTCTATTCCGCCTAATAAAATAATAAAGAATAGACCGAAATTTTCGAAAACAGAACCTCATACCTTTTCTTGAGAAATCCCACCATCTTGACAAACACCTCACGACAGCAACAAAGCTGCTGCCCACGCCCTCGATATCGTATACTTGGCGAATAGACTGATCCAAAAAATATACATATAGGTCTTCCTCACCTAGCCGTTTATAATATGTTGCCATAGCCACATATGTCTGAAGATCCATCACTTTTCGGGCAGGGGCTGTAGAGCTGGAATGAATTCCTCCGGGATGGACTCTGTATAAGGACGGAGCAATTGAACCCAAATATTTTCCCTTTCCGTATCGCCCAAGGCGCGACCAGATAAACTTATCACCGTAACGAACAACCGATAGTTCGGGCGGACTATCGATAACGTTCCTAAAGCATGATGTTAGCGTGTGAATAGCTGGCGCTTTTTTTAACTCATCACCTGACAAATCAACTTTTTTAGCCGCGGACTCCCTTTTAAGCACAACCCCGGAGGAGAACGCAACGGCATCTGTATAGCACAGAACATAATCCGGATTATTTTCGAGAAAAGAAACCTGGACCTCAAGTTTCTTCTTATCAATCCAATAGTCATCACCTTCGCAAAATGCAATGTATTTACCTCGGGCTTTGGGAAAGCTGAACATAGGCGGTCGAAGCCCTTTCTGATAAATGTTCTCTGTTTGTAGAATCAGTCTTATTATTTTCGGATATCTGGACGCATATTTTCTTATGACTTCAGGTGTATTGTCAGTCGATGCATCATCATGAACAATAATTTCAAACGGGAACGTCGTTACCTGTGCCAGAAAGCCATTAAGTGCATCTGCGATAAACTTTTCATGATTGTAAGTATGACACACCACCGAAACCATCGGCGCATCTAAGTCAGCTTCCCAACCAATCGTAATCTCTTCTTCAGAGCAAGGCCTCGGCGATTTTGGTACGGGGTCACCCGCCTTTAGGCTCATTTCAGTTCTGCTTTGCTGCTCCATGCCCTTACCACCCTCGCTCAAATTCATTGCTCACCATATATCCCTTTCGAGCTTTTTGGCCAATCTTTCCATGATTTTGAACCAAATCATCCGAGCACCTTCCGCCTGCAGCAAAGTACTAGCTACGAGATAAACGACTAGCCCGACAAGCCCGGCGAAGAAAAATGACAAGATCAACTGCGGGAACCCACTTTGGACGGCCAACCATGCAGTCATTCCAGCAATCGCTGCCGATGCCACAGGTTTTATCACGTCAGTCATTTGCTCTTTGAAGCCGTAATTGATGAGCTTGGCGGTGTAGTAACTGTTTGGCATAAGAGCGAGGGCAGAACCGATAACCTGTCCAATTACGATTCCCAAAACGCCGAAAGGCACCGAAGCAACAAGAAGGGTGATCTGGATACCCTTCTTTATAAGATTCAGTTTCAGGTTCAGGTCAGACCTGCCTTTAACCATGAGTATGTTGATATTTAATGAGTGGACTGGAAATAAAAGGCCAACCACACACAGTAGCTGAGTATACAGTACAGCATTATTCCAGCGCTCGTCGAAAAGCAACTTAAATACAGGGTCGGCAAGAGCCATCAGCATGAGCATTGCAGGTGCCACCACGAACATACTCAGCTGGATAATTTGCCTGTATTTGTGCCGGAGTTGTTCGTTGTCCTCCTGCAAGGTCGCCAACGCGGGAAAGGAAGATTTTTGTAGTGCGCTGGTGAGTTGCTGTGATGCCAAGTTGGTAAGTTTCGTTGCAAAGTAATAGAGCCCGGTGAGCTCGGGGCTGAATAGTTTGGCAATAACCAAAGCATAGGAGTTTTTGAACGCCACATTCAGTACATTGGCAATCACCAGATACTTACCAAAACCGAAAAGCCGCCTGAACTCTGTTCCACCGAAAATGCATTTTGGTAACCACCGGGTAGAGAACCAGAGAATCACCGTCGCAACGATTTGTGACGTTAACATCTGGGCAACGAGGCTCCAGACGCCATACCCGCGGTACGCCAAAACAATAGCAACTATGCCAGAGAGGATTGTGCCAGCCGTCGTCGCTACCATCTGCGATCTGAAGTCCATCCTTCGGCTCAGAATGGCCGTTTGCACAATGCGGAACGCATTAACAAGAATTCCTATGCCCAGAACCAAAACCAAGAGCTCCAGAACAGGCTCTCCAAAGAATATGGCAATTGGACCAGAGAGAAGGAAAACGACTAAGTACACAGAGACGGCTATTCCAAGATTCCCCCAGAATGCAGTGCTCAACTCTCTGTCAGTTAATTCCTTTGAGCGAATTAACGCCTGAGTGAACCCTGCATTCACCAAGACATGCGATAACTCGAACACCACCGCAACGATGGCGATCAAACCAAAATCTTTCGGGGCGAGTAAGGTCGCAAGAAAAATGGTGAAGATGGTCGCGGCACTTTTCGAGATAAACAGCTCCAGAAAATTCCAAAGAGTGCCAATACCAATTTTTCGATTGAGGCTTGCCAAGTTTTATTGTCCCATCGGGCAGTGTTTACCAATCTGGCTGAAAACCGAGGTATTCGAACAGTTCCTTGTTGGGTTGTTCGAAGAACTTCTGCAAGATCTCCAGATCACCGGAGCTGATCTTTGACGGGTAAGCCCGTTTGTTCATAATTCCGTTCTCGCCCACTGCTTTAGGCTCATGGTAGGGAACGCCTAAAAACTCATGGCATTTTCGGATGACAGACTCGCTATCGTTCTTCAGCTCATTAAAGCCAAGAACTTGCACGTTATTCCAGCCAAAAAGACCAACATAGCGTGCAATTTGTTGTTTATACAGCCCCCTGCGAAGAAGACTCGGTTCTTCCTCACCATCACTCTTTTCTATTAAGCCCATTTCAATCTGCACGTACTCCGTAAAGGAGGGGCAACCGTTTTTGAAAAACGTGCGGAAGATGGGGCTTTCGTCCTTTCCATGCTGGTCGTTTGCAATGGCCCAAGGTAAAACGCCTTCAACACTCCACTGGCGGTACATGTTCCAGGCTGAATAGGCTCTGGAGATTGGTTCGCGGAGTATGATTATAATTTTCAGCTTGGGGTTGTATGCTTTTAGTCGTGGGGCAACTTTAGCTCGACTCAGGTACTCCGGAGAGGCCTCAAAAATCAAACCTTTTTGACCCGGCCGTTTAATGAAGTGTGAATGATACCAATCATCCCCTTTAGCAAAATTATCCTCTCGGTCAAAAAAGTGTACTTCCTTAGGTTTTGAACCTAGGAATCCATTGCGCTCTTCAAGATAGCTAAATAAGGAGGTAGTACCACTTTTCTGGGCACCGACAATCAGAAAGTCGGGTTTATGTCCGCTAAATAATGCGGCATCCACCTTTCTTTTGGCCTTTGAAATAACTCGTTGAACTAGCATTTTATGCTCTGCATTACGTTTAATTAGAGACCAAATACGTTCAGACAATGCTTTGGACCTGGATTAAAACATCTTCGCCATATCCTGCTTTTCGAAAATTTCATAAACCCGTTCCGCATCTCCCTTCGAATACCCCTCCAACCTCCAACGATTGGCATTAGAGAAACTCGTCTCCCCGGAGTATACCGGCACCTTGTCCGCACTTACCCCACCCTGCTCAATCAGCCGGCGGGTGATTTCGTTGTAGTAATGTCCCGGCCGCCGGCAGAAGTCTTCGTACTGAACCACCAGCTTCCTATGGCTTGGCAACGCAGCAATACCCTGCTCTACCGAACAGTTGATGGCAGCGATCTGCCCAGCTACGGATTCCAGCGGGTCCAGGTCTTTAAGGTGCGGGTATTCTTTTATCTTGAACGAATACCAAGTGCTGGCATCGCCGTACTGGCGCTTTCGGGCTTCCAGCGCGGACTGGATGTTAAAAATAGGGTCACGGCGAACCCAGATGAACAGCGCCTTATCGAACTGATCGGCCAACTCGGTGATATTCTGGTTCATGATCATAGCCTTCATGGCGAACGGTTGTTCGAAAATGTTCGCCAAGGCATTGAGCTCATCCCGGAAGCCGGCGAGGTTGGCTTTTTCCCGGAGTTCCTCTGGCCGCATGTAGTCCAGTTCATCGAAAGGGAGGAAGCGGCGCCAGAAGTACCAGAATTCGTTGGGGGCCAACGCGCCGCTGGTTTTGCCGTTATCCGATCTGAAGTTGATAGCGGAATTAAAGTCCAGAATCTCGTTGCGGAAATTGTAGCGCGGGTCAGTCAGTAGCTGTTGGATTTTCGCACCAACCAGTGGTGCGCCGAAGAAGCGGGACAGGAGGTTGGTTGGGTATGCTGACAGGCCGCTGTTTGCCAACCACTGCGTAAAAAGCGTGGTACCAGAGCGAAGCGGTCCCATTACGAATATTTTTGAGTATTTTTCCGAAGCATCTCCGAGGTATTTCTCGTTTGCACACGCCAGGTTGGTGTTTAGTTCTTTCAGTAATACTTCCAGATCGGACACCCGACTGAACTGTTCGACTCGCTTTTCTTCGTCAGCCATAGAAATGTCCATTATAAGAAAATAAATGAAAACACACCTAGTGGTACTTCTTAATTCAGCTCATATTGCCTAAATAACGAGACCACTTGGTCTGGCGAGCAGTTCATCAGAGCATCGATAATCGAGAGATTGGGAACGAACTCGGATGCGCCCTGATTGTACTGAACAGGTTGCGACTGAATAAACTTGAGTACAACGCCTTTCTCTGCAAACTCGATATCTGAGTATAGCGCCCTCCCTCCCGGGGCATTGATGTAGCAATCGGCTTCGAATTGATGACACAATGCAAGCAACCGATCTCTGGCACTTGCACTCCTTTCATACTCCAAGTCACTTGTTTTCATAAAGTGTCTTGTTACGCCTAAGTATGAAAAAATGGCCCCGTAGCTTTCGATGCAAATGGAAGCAATCGAACGATCCTCTTTGGTCAGGATCCGCTCAATCAGTGGGAATATTTTTTCGAAAAATGGTGCCTTTGAGTAGCTCTGGACAATTGTCCTAAGAACTCTGGTAACGTCTTTCGAGAACTCAAGATCCGAGATCAACTTATTCGATGAAGCTCCCGGCACAGGCACCGTAAACCGACTGACGCCATTGGGTGACAGGATACTGTTCCTGTTAATGTAGCCCTGTTTTATGTAAGAAACATCGTCGTACACGAGGAATAGATCAGATGCGTATATGAGCTGAAAATAGCCGATGTATGGAAAAAGGTACGGCTGCATGACGGCCAGATTCATGCTGCAAGCTCCGCCTTAATCACATTAATAACAAATTCTTGGGCTCTTTCACTGAGATCACTGTATATTGGCAGGCACAGAATCCGGCTGGCAATGTCACTCGACACTTCATGACTGTGAGAGTCTCCCAGACAAACAACAGACTCCAGAGACGGGTAGAAATATCTTCTGGTCAGTATGCCCTGCTCCTTGAGTGAGGCTGCTATTCGAATGGTCTGTTCTTCGCTGTCAAATACGACCGGAACATAGGCGAAGTTATAACCGAGACTGGGGGATTGAATCTGGCGCTTAACTGTGTGCCCAAGTGCCTGCCCATAACGTTGCCAAACTACTGCCCGCGCGTTAAGGTTCATTTCAATCTCATCCAGCACACACAGCCCCATCGCAGCTTGCAACTCGCTCATCTTGGCATTAATACCTAGCTCCTCAATACATTCTGGCCCGGTGATACCGAAATTGATCATCTTTCTGGCCCGCGCCAAGTCTTCACTATGCTTAAAAACTATAGCGCCGCCTTCACCGGTGTGGAACAGTTTGGTAGCGTGAAAGCTAAGAGTGGCTGCGTCGCCGTATTTGAGTATGCTTTCGCCTTTGTACTGCACACCAAAGGCATGGGAGGCATCGTAAATGACTTTCAGGTTGTTCTTCCGTGCAATAGACCCAATTTCTTCGACGTTGCAAGCATTACCGAATACGTGTACTGGCACAACAGCACGGGTGTTTAGGGTTATAGCCGCTTCGATCTTTGCCGGGTCCAGGCACCAGGTATCCGGGTCTATATCAGCGAATACCGGCTCGACCCCATCCCACTTCAAGGAGCTCGCTGTCGCAATAAAGGTGAACGGCGTGGTGATGGCCTCCGGGTGTTCATCTGGCTGGGTATCACTAACTCCCAACACACGATAGGCAATTTGCAGAGCCAAAGTACCATTCGCCACCAGCAACAGGTTTTCTACGCCCAAATATTCTTCCAGGCGGCGAGTAAGCTCCTGTACTAACTGTCCATTGTTAGTAAACCAGTGTCGCTCGTAGATGCCGTCAATATATTTATCGAGCTTTTCCCGACTGGGGAGATAAGGTTTGGTGACGGGTATCATTCAATAATACTCTTAAGTTCAGGCTCAGCCCCTGGGAGGCTTACCCAGCCTAGTCTTATTTCGACAGTATCAGAGTTGCGAGTCTATCCACACCCCAATTGTTCTTAAAGGTTGGATCACTACCAACCAAACTCCACCGTTTTCAGATCAATTAGGCTGTAAATAGGGGTAGCAACGAGTGGAATACGCCCCTAATCTTGGTCGTATCAAGTTATATTTTTTTGTTGAAAAAACGTAACTTCAGCGCCTGATAGAGAAGGAAGATATAGGCCGACACTCAAAATATACTTGATACTGCCAATTCAAAGGCCAAATCACCAGCATCGCTGCTTGAAGCATTCTCAGCGGTACAAGATAAAAAGGGGTACGAAATATCCAGCGTCGACTCAAGACATGAAGATCTTTCCACCGCCCATTAACCTCGAGGCCGGCTCGCTCAAACAGCTTCGCCCACTCATCGAGGCTTCGAATTGTTTCCCTTATATTCTGCTGGTTGGTTCCTCGGTAAAGCCCCAAACGGTATGTCAAGAAACCCGAATTGGGCACGAGAATCAAAATTCGCGCATCTTGCTTCGCGACTCTCAATATCTCTTCCAATGCCCCCTGTTGGTCAAGAAAGTGCTCCAGTGAGCCCAGGCAAGTCACTACATCAAATTCATTATCTGCATACGGCAATTCCTCTGCAGGCCCCGTGGAAAACCGGCCATCAGGCATTACCTTTCTACAGGCCTCTATGGCCTTCTCGGAGATATCTATTCCAGCTACTTCGCTCACAGATTCTTGAGCCACCCGCAGCCACTCTCCAGACCCACAGGCAACATCAAGAATGCGATCGCTCTTTTTGAGCGCCAGTTTCTCTACCAAGCCCTGGAGGTGGCGACTAGGACGGCCGTGAGGAGATATCAGTTCTTTATAATAAACTTTGTCATAATACTCCCTGACATCTTTATGGTTTGGACCCATCTTCTCTCCTCAATGGCGTGATGTCTCTCAGCCTTGCTCCAAAACTCGACCAGGAAAACTCTCGCGAGAACCGAGTCAACGCTTCAGGATCATATGTAACCTTTTTCTTTAATATGCTGACAACAGCCTCCGTGAAATTCACGTAGTCACCGGGACGTATGAGTTGACCGGAGATCCCGCACCTGACCGCATCCGGCACCCCTCCCGCCGAAAACGCAACCGTGGGCGTCCCTGCCGAAGCAGCTTCAATGGAGACCATCCCAAATCCTTCCATATCACCAGGAAGATCCAGAACCGGAAATACATGGGCGTCAGCCGCAGCGTATGCAAGCTGAAGATTGTCGTCCGATACGCTGCCCATTAACCTCACATTGGACTCAACACCCGCCATTTGTGCCATATCAACAAGTTCAGCCCGACAGGTTCCAGACTTCAAAAGAGCGCTTCTTGGCTCTTCACCAATTACAACAAGAACAGTATTCGGACAGGCCCTCACAATGTCGGGCAAGGATCTTGATATGAACTCTGCCAGGCCTTTTCTTTTCATTAACCGCCCTACAGAAAGCAAGACTTTCTTGCCCTGCAAGTGGTTATCGACCAACCATTGCTGCACAAGTTCCTTTGACGGTAACCTCTCGCTGACAGCAACGCCGGGGTTGAGTAAGTAGATGCGAGAAGCATCAAAACCAGCTTCAATCGCTGCATCCCTTGTAGCGCGGCTATTTACGATCCAAAAGTCGGCTTTTTTAAGTACTCGAAGAAAGGCCCACCGATATGCAGCACTATTGACGATTATGTCCAAACCGTGGAGATATGCCCCCCAGCGAGCTCCCGAGAGCTTAGCCCCCAAGTATGCAGAAATGCCATTTACCCCACTTCCAGCCATGATGACCGCCGGCTTATTCACCCTGGCCCAAAGAATTGCTTTCAATGTGGCTCCCACTAAAAATGGCATGAGAGCAGACCGGCATTCCTTTACAGTATCCGCGTGTAGCGCGTATTCAGAAGACCCAACCGGCCCAATCAAAGCAGTTCTATAACTTTTACTGAGTTCCTCAAGCAGGTGTTGATTAAGCTTCTCCATTCCACCCTGAAGTGGAGGAAAATTCCTGCTAACCAGCAATAGCGGCCCCACACTTCCTTCGGATAAACTTTTCATCCGTTACTCCAAATCATCGCCGCTCAGGCTCCGAACCAAGGATGATGCGAATCCTTTCAAAATCGTGGGCACACCGAATCAGGCTGGCGGCGATGAATGCAGAAAGCCTCTGACTCATTGAATATCCAGAGGCGTTCAGAATACTTGCAGACTTCGAACGGATTCCTTTCTTACGATTCAGCATGTCGACTTGCACCTGCCCTCTTTCATGGAGCATTTTCTTTAAAATGCAGCGCCCACCCGCAACTCGCCTCGCCTGAACGATAGCGCCTTTCAAGGACCTTCTCGGATAGGTGTATGCAACAGACTTTCCCGCGTATCTCACGCCAATGCCGTGACTGGCTGCACGCCAAGCCCATTCACGGTCTCCACATGAGTACAAGGTCTCATCAAAAGGACCTGTCAGCTCGAATAGCTTTCGGGATACGAAGAGATTGGCCGTTGCGGTGAAGCCCATTGCAGTGATACACCTTTGCTGTCCAAATCCCATCATTAGTTGGTAAATCTCTGTCCCTGTCGGACTCCCTGAAGGCTCAAAAGTAACTTCACCACCGATGATCGCGCTGTATCCTGCGTCATTCAAAAACCTAAGTCCCTCACTCAACCAGTTCTCATGAGGCCAGCAATCCGCATCAATGAAAGCCAGAACATCGCCGCTCGAGTGCCTGACGCCAAAGTTCCGAGCAGCATAAGATCCAGGTGTTTCACAGCGTAAAAGGCTTGCGCTGTGCTTTAGGCCTTTAGGCAGCACGAGGTGCGGTTGAGACCCATTGTCGACGACCACAGACCGGACAGTAGAGAAATCTACACCCTTCTGATCATCAATAGCTTGCAAGCATTTGTTAAGCCCAAGCTGATCGTTGTATACCGGAATTATGATCGTTACTTCGCACATACTCATACGACACCTGGGTCACAATTTGGGGCATGAACATCCAGAAACTGCATATCAGGCATCATTGGTAAGCTTCCGATAAACACCGACATACCTACCAACCGCTTCTCCTGGAGAAAAAAGTCGCTCTGCCCGGTCCCTCGCTTTTTCCACTATCTTTTGGCGACTGCTGGGCGAAGAGTGTAGCCGTTTACACGCACCAACAAACTCTTCCACGTTATCAGACGCACATAAAATCCCGGCACCTTCGCTACCGATCAGCTCAGGGATTGAAGAACAATTAGAAGCGACTACCGCAAGACCTGCAGCCATAGCCTCAACGACAACCAAGCCAAAACCCTCGAGACGAGTCGGAAAAATCAGGACATCACTTTCCTGATATAATTTCTCCACCTCAGTTTGCGATGAAATCCGACCAACTGGAATTACGTTTTTTGGTATCTTCGATGCCCCGATCTTCCGAAGATCGTCCTCTGTACCGGTATACCTCAGTTCAAAGTCACTACCTAACTTTTCCATGATCGGAACCAGAAGATCTGCACCTTTACGTTGGGTGACATTACCTACGAACACCAGTCGGAATGGCCCGGGTCGTTTTGGGGCCTGCACGTCACAGAGCGGAAGAGGTTTCAAATCCACCCAATTGTGTACTACACGGATCTCAGAGGTTTCAAATACCCTCTTTGTTATTTCCGCAGTGTAGTGGCTAACGGCAGTTATGGCATCGGCATTCCTAAGCGACAGTGATTCACAATGTCTTATCCAAATGCGATGGTAAAGTTTCTGGAAAAAGGTTTGATGCGCTTTAATTGAATGGTCATGGACACAAAGATGGACCGTCACGACACGAGGCAAGTTATCGGGAAGTAATGACTCGTGAAGCCAGGAGTTAACGTGAACGACCGTCGCCCAAGCGGGGGGATGCGGCTTTTTCACAAGCCATGGAAAGTACTCTGCATAGTGGGGGAGCCAGGATATGTCTGCCTTCACCCCTCGCTCCCGTAGCGCTCCCGCTAGCCGCTCCGTAAAAACATCCGCGCCAGTGCGCGCGCGAATGGCGACAAACCAAACTCCTATCTCGTCAGATTTAGTCACAACGGTGCATGCTCAATATTTTCTGGTCGGGTGCTAATTTCAAAAAACGCTACTCTTGGTCTTTATACATTAGAGCCGTAATTTGCTCAGAAACAAGCCCTACTAAAAAAACAAGAAAAGACGTGGTAAACATAAGAGCGCTCATGTTTGTAAACCGCCCCATGCTAAGAAAGGTGTATCCATAATAGCCAGCCCCTATCAAGAATAAAGCTAAAGATGCAGGCACGAATAATTTGAGCGGAGAGTAAAGCGACCCAACCTTAAAAATAATCAACAAAAATCTGACACCATCTTTTATCGGGCTTATATGACTTCTTCCTTTTCTACTTAGCACATCGATAGGCTCATAGGCAACAGAGTAACCAGCTCGAAAAAAGGCCATTGTCGATGTAGTAGGATAAGAAAATCCATTTGGCAGGAGGTTAACAAACTGCAAAAAAAGATCCCTTTTTACCACCCTAAATCCCGATGTGAGATCTTTTACTTTTTGGCCGGTCATATAGCTAGCAAGCAGGTTATAAAAGGTATTCGCCAAACCTCTTCCAAAATTCGCTTGTCCGTGGCTTGCCCTGGCACCAACGACCATATCATACCCATCACCTAATCGAGTCAAAAGACGAGGAATATCTGTCGGTTGGTGCTGACCATCAGCATCCATAAAAACTAGAACATCTCCTGAAGCCGATCGTGCGCCGGTTTTTATGGCGGCACCGTTCCCCTTAGAGTATGGATGCCGAACTACCACTGCGCCATGCTCCTGCGCTATTGCCCCGGTGCCATCCGTAGAGCCATCGTCAACCAAGAGGATTTCGCTCGCCCAACCACCATCTCGGATCTGCTTGATAAGTTGACCAATACTTTGTGCCTCATTCTTGGCTGGAATTACGATCGATACGCTATATTCCACAACATATTCCTATTTAAATAGCATCCAGTTTGTCAGCAAGTTCATTATTAAAATATGTTACTCAAGGGTATCTCATTTAACTGTACTCAAGTGCTCTTTGGCCTTAGCGTAAATAACCTGCCAACTATTTACTCCACTTTCATCGACCATCAGATCGAGATCCTTGATCATCATTTTAGCTCTTTCATATTGTTCACGGCTAAGCAACAATTCAAACAACAGGATAGAGGAACGCACATCCAGACGTCCCATTTCCCAAACAAGCATCAAATGCTCAATCCCTTGACCTATTTCATTCCCGGCCAACATAAGCTCACCCATACGTTCATGGGTGCTCGCGGGGATTTTTTCTTTCAAAAGGAAAGATTCTGATAACGCCACCAACGCAGATGATTCAATAGTTGCGCAACGACCAGACTCAATCGCTCCCTTCAACAATGAAAGCCCGTGGTTAAAGTATTGGGGCATACCCACACTGAACTCAGTTGAGAAAAAAGCAATATCACTCACTGTTACAGGATAATGATTAACACATGCCGCGTATAGCTTCTGGACCTCCACCGCAGCATGAAGAGAAGGTCTCATCTCTTGTATCCGCGTCAAATGCCTCAAGGATGATTCATAAAAACCTGTATCCGCTTGGTAGAAGGCAAATGCCGCTGCAGACCTAGGTGAATCGGGGTGATTCATTTCGCTGAGTGATATTCCAACACCAGGGCTATTCCATATAACATTCCGCTCAATAGAGACAAACGTGGTTACTCCCAAATACCCCACAAAGAAAAACGCGATCAATGCTTCCGATTGGACTTTTTTGGCAATCAAATACCCGGATATAACTAAGGCTATCACTATTCCCGCACTCGGGAGATAGTTCCGATGCTCAAAATAAAGCTCTAGGGGTAGTATGCTTGACTCCAATGCATGAGCAACGAAGAAAAACAGAACACCAAAAGCTATGACTGATCGATTTGATACCGCACGCCATACGGAAAAAGCTAGTATGGCCGTTATAGCTACTACAGAGTAAAATGTTTGAATAGGTTCAAATAGGCTCTTTGATACCTCGATATCATCATGGAAGTATCCAAATTTAGAATTAGAGGGGACAATAATTTCTTGGAGATAATTAAACAGAATACGGCATTGGGTTAATAAACCCTGATACGGCGTACGGTCCCTATAACCTGCGTTGATATAACCGAAAATATCCTTCCAGAAGAACACCAGAGTAACCAGAGAAACGCAGAATCCCACCGCCCAAAAAGTCCTAATTCTTTTACCACCGATACTGACATCATGGCGAAAGAACGTAACCTCCACCAAAAACATTAATGGCAAAAGAAGGGCAGCATTTTCTTTTGACAACAGGCCCAAGAACAAGCAACCAAAGAATGCCACGACGATGAGGCAAACTCCCACGCGCTCTTTTCCATGGCGAAGCATCAGGTTTCGGCCGCAACCGTATAGAACGAGACCTAGCAGCATAAACATAGCGCTGAGCTGGGCCATACGCTGCACAGGATACATTACTGTTGATATATGGATCGGAAGGACAAGCCAGAAAACAGAAGCGCCAATAGCGAGTATTCGAGAGTGCTGCTTCGAGATTCCGTACCAGGCAAACAGTAGCAGGGAGAATAGCCCAACCAAGATAGCGTTAACTACATGGATTACCGAGTTTGTGATCTTGAACTGTTTGTATGAAAAATCAAAAAGAAGCACATCCAGCCCCAAAGAAACCATGGAGACTGAACGCCCAAACAGGCCCGACTGATTATTTGTCACCAAATAGGAGAACTGGGACGGGTCTTCTTCAAGTGCCCGCAATGGCGCCAAGTTTATCTCGTCATCCAAATAAGACGCTTCGGAAGAGAGAATGAATAAGCTTGACGCAAAACAAGTCGCGATAAGGACGAGAGCAACTAAGAGAATCCAGGATTTTGTCATGGTTATAACCAAGAGAAGCCTCCTGCGAGGCTTCTCTTAGATCACACTGCTACGATTAGCGGCAGTTAGAGGGCAGGTACTTGGTCGGCATTGGATTAGTACCAGTCGGGCTGTCGTAGGAACCGCCATTACCAGTAGCACATTTCCACACTACAGCGCCAGCAGTGTTTTGTGTCGGATAGAAAGAGACAGTATCGTTAGAGCCATCGACATCCCCGCCCAGAGTATCAATGAAGTCTACTGCTATGACACCATTGGTAACGGTGAGGCTTTCTACATAGTCTGTTGCGTAGTCAGTGGTGCCCGCCAGACCAGCAGCGGTGTTGTTGGACGGAAGTGTTGCCCGAGAAGCATAGTACTCGGAAACAGCTGTTTTTGCGCCTGAAGCCAGGCTGATACCTTCGGTCACTTTCGCACGAATGGTGTAATCCTGATAAGCAGGAATAGCAACCGCCGCCAGAATACCGATAATCGCAACAACGATCATCAGTTCGATCAGCGTGAAACCCTTTTGCGCTTGGTTCATCTGCATGTTTTTCATTATTAAACCTCTGTGTTAGTCGGTTCTGAACTCGGAATGGCTCCGGGGCCGGTGGAGCTGTGCCCCGCAACCGGTTTGAGCCTAAACGATCCAAAGCAGAGGGCGTGCCAACCTCATTAAAAACTTATAAAATACTTAATTATCAATACCATGGATGGCTTTTGAGAAGCAGATCACACACTTCCCAAATGTGAAATAACGTCAATTGGCGTCAGTGTGTGACAATTTTGGTCACCCGCTCGGCCTGTTGAGTCGTTGAACGTCACGTATACGGTCTTGAGCCGGATCAAGCTTTACAGTTCGTGACTTTCCAAAGCATGCCCAGCCATCTAAACTCTTGTACATTCGCTCTTGGCAGAGTTTCAGCAACTTAGGCAGCACTCTTTATACCCTTTATGGCTACCAACAAATCCAACGTAACGCTCACCGGCCTTGCACGTCGTTTTGTGGAGGACGGGCTGCTCGATGAAGCAACCGCAAAGGATGCCTTTATCCAGGCCTCCCAGAATCGCATTCCCCTCATCACCTATCTCGTTCAGAACAAATTGGCAGACAGCAGCGGGCTGGCCTTTTCAGCCGCCATGGAGTTTGGCGTATCCGTTCTGGATCTCAGCGCCTTCCTTCCGGAGATGCTGCCGGAGAAGGTGGTTGACGAGAAGCTGATCCGAAAACACAACGCGCTCCCCCTATACAAGCGCGGCAATCGTTTGTTTATTGCGGTCTCTGACCCCACCAACATCCAGGCGCTGGATGAGATCAAATTCAATACCGGCCTTAGTACGGACGCCATACTGGTTGATGACGCAAAACTGCATGACGCCATCGAAAAGTATCTGGAATCCCAGGATTCCACTATGGGGGACCTTGAGGACGCTGACCTGGAAGGTGTAGAGACCGAAGGTGGTGAGCAGGAAGATGATGGAGCAGTTAAAGCCAGCGATGTTGACGATGCCCCAATCGTAAAGTACGTCAATAAAATGCTTCTAGACGCCATTCGCGGCGGTGCATCAGACGTCCATTTTGAGCCATATGAAAAAGTTTACCGGGTCCGCTATCGGACAGATGGCATTCTGAAAGAAATGTCCCGCCCTTCGATCAAGCTTGCCCCCAAGATCTCGGCCCGGGTAAAAATCATGGCGCAGCTGGATATTTCAGAGCGTCGGGTTCCCCAGGATGGTCGAATCAAGATGAAGCTGTCTAAAACCAAAGCCATCGACTTCCGGGTGAACACTCTGCCGACCCTGTGGGGCGAAAAGATCGTTCTGCGGATTCTGGATCCCAGCCAGGCCAAGCTGGGCATTGACGTATTGGGATATGAAGAAGAGCAGAAAAAGCTGTATATGGATGCCCTCCAGCAACCGCAGGGCATGATTCTGGTGACCGGCCCCACGGGCTCTGGTAAAACCGTTTCCCTATATACCGGCCTTAACATACTGAATACGCCGGAACTGAACATTTCCACTGCGGAAGACCCCGCTGAGATCAACCTGGAAGGCATTAACCAGGTGAACGTTAACACCAAGGTCGGCCTTGGGTTTGCTGAAGCCCTGCGAGCGTTTCTGCGGCAGGACCCCGACGTGATCATGGTGGGTGAGATCCGTGACCTGGAAACCGCCAATATCGCCATCAAGGCCGCCCAGACCGGCCACTTAGTACTTTCAACCCTGCACACCAACAGCGCGGCGGAGACGCTGACGCGGATGATGAACATGGGGGTACCCGCGTTCAACATCGCCACCTCGGTAAGTTTGATCATTGCCCAGCGATTGGGCCGACGGTTGTGCAGTAGCTGTAGACAACCCGCCAACGTTCCCCACGATGTGCTTATCGCCGAAGGGTTCACACAGGAACAAATTGATACAGGCTTCACGTTGTACCGCCCCAAGGGCTGTGATAAATGCAATGGAGGATACAAAGGCCGCGTCGGTATTTACGAGGTGGTCAAGATTACCGACGAGCTGGCGAACATGATTATGGAAGAAGCCAGCTCCATTAAAATTGCAAAGCAGGCACAGGCCGAAGGCTTCCCCAATCTTCGCCAGTCCGCCCTGAAGAAGGTGATTGAGGGTGTGACCAGCCTTGAGGAAGCCAACCGCGTGACGAAGGATTAACCATGGCAGAAAAAGCACAAAAGCTTCAGGCGTTTGTCTGGGAAGGCAAAGACCGCAAAGGCAATAAATCCAAGGGGGAAGTCTCCGGTTCCAATCTGGCACTGGTGAAAGCCCAGCTGCGCAAGCAGGGCATTATCCCCGACAAGGTCAAGAAGAAACCCAAGCCCCTGTTCGGCGGCAGCAAGAAAATCACCCCGTTCGATATCGCCATGTTCACCCGCCAGATGGCGACCATGATGAAAGCCGGGGTGCCGCTGGTTCAGAGTTTCGATATTGTGACGGACGGGCTGGAAAACCAGGGGCTGAAGGAACTGATTGGCGCGATCAGGAACGACGTTGCTTCGGGCACCAGCTTTGCCGGTTCTCTCCGCAGGCACCCCAAGCATTTTGATGATCTTTATTGCAACCTTGTAGACTCCGGTGAAAAGGCCGGTGCGCTTGAGCAGATGCTTGATCGGATCGCCATGTATCTTGAGAAAACCGAAACGCTGAAGAAAAAAGTAAAAAAAGCGATGACCTACCCGATTGCGGTTGTCGTCGTTGCCATCGTTGTGACCGCCATTCTTCTGGTCAAAGTAGTGCCGCAGTTTGAAAGTCTATTCCAGGGCTTTGGTGCGGACCTTCCGGTCTTTACTCAGTTCATCATCAACATCTCAGAGTGGATGCAGCAATGGTGGTTTATTGTGCTACTGGGGATTGTTGGCTTCATCTTCCTGTTCAAGGAGGCCATACGACGATCGCAAAAATTCTCGGATCTGGTTGATAAATACCTTCTCAAGCTGCCAGTAGTTGGTGAGATTCTCGATAAATCTGCGGTGGCCAAGTTTGGCCGGGTACTTTCCACTACTTTCGCTGCGGGGGTGCCTCTTGTTGATGCCCTTGAATCGGTATCCGGCGCAACCGGTAATGCCATTTATCGGGACGCTGTAAACAAGATAAAGGATGAAGTTTCCAGTGGTACGCAACTGCAGGCGTCCATGAGGCAAACTGGCGTTTTCCCGGTAATGGCTGTGCAACTGACCGCCATCGGTGAAGAATCCGGTAACCTGGACGAAATGCTGGAAAAGGTCGCAGACCACTACGAAGGCGTGGTTGATGACATGGTTGATAACCTGACCGCGCTGATGGAACCAATGATTATGGCTGTTCTGGGTGTCCTGGTGGGTGGTTTGATTATTGGTATGTACCTGCCGATCTTCCAGATGGGTCAGGTGGTATAAGCACCATTAATCAGTTCGTTGTGTCGGATTACGGCTTCGCCTAATCCGACCTACGTTTCTTTCCGCTCCTGGTTTTCGGATATTTCATGTTTATTCTTGATTCCCTGCTGGCCACACCGTGGCTGTTGTATTTGTCGGTGGTGCTTTTTTCCCTGTGTATTGGCAGTTTTCTGAATGTAGTGATTCTTCGCTTGCCGAAGATGATGCACCAGGACTGGCGCTGTCAGTGCGAGGAGTTTTTGGAGTTGCCGGAGGGGCAGCGCAAGCCTGAAGCGGCTATTACCCTGTCATCCCCAGCCTCTACCTGCCCTTCCTGCGATCACCGGATTCGGGCCTGGGAGAATATTCCGGTGATCAGTTACCTGGCGTTGGGCGGCAAGTGCTCTTCCTGCAAGACCCGGATCTCTCCCCGTTATCCGATCATTGAGGCGCTCACGGCGCTGTTCTCGGTGGTGACCATTGCCATCCTGGGGCCATCCGTGTCTTCGCTTTTGGCTTTGCTGCTGGTGTGGACACTGGTCGCGCTGACGGTGATCGATTTTGATACCCAGCTGTTGCCGGACAGTATGACCCTGCCGCTGATGTGGCTGGGGCTGGTGCTGAATTACTTTGGCGTGCTGACGGATTTTCACAGTGCGTTCTGGGGCGCGGTAGCGGGCTATCTGTCGCTGTGGTCGGTGTATTGGCTGTTCAAGCTGGTCACCGGCAAGGAAGGTATGGGGCATGGGGATTTCAAGCTGCTGGCCGCCCTGGGGGCCTGGCTGGGCTGGCAGTTGTTGCCGGCGGTGATTCTTTTGTCGTCGGTGGTGGGGGCGGTTGTAGGGATATCCCTGATGGTGTTCCGCAAGCACGGGCGTGAGGTGCCGATTCCGTTTGGGCCTTATCTCGCGGCGGCCGGGTTGCTTTGTTTGTGGTTCGGCGCCGAAATTCAGAGTTGGTGGTTTGGATTCCTGGGGGCGTAATGGCGGTTATCGGGTTAACCGGAGGAATTGGCTCCGGCAAATCTACCGTGGCGCGGATGTTTGGCGCGCTGGGGGTGCATTGGGTGGATGCGGACGATGTGGCCCGGCAGGTGGTTGAACCGGGCACTCCAGCCCTGGCCCGGATTGCGGAGCATTTCGGGGCGGACATCCTGCAGGCAGACGGCTCCCTGGATCGTGCCCGGTTGCGGACCATTGTGTTTCAGCAGCCGGAGGAGCGGGCCTGGCTCGAGGGATTACTGCATCCGGTGATCCGGGAGGAGCTGATTCGCCAGCTCCATCCGGCCGACTATACCCTGCCCTATGTCCTGCTGGTGTCACCACTATTGCTGGAAACCGACCAGCACCGGTTGGCTGAAAAAGTAGTGGTGGTGGATGTGCCGGTGGAGGTTCAGCTGTCACGCACCATGGCCCGCGATGATAACGATAAAGCACAGGTGGAGCGTATCATCGCCGCCCAGATGCCCCGCGAAAAACGTCTGCAAAAAGCAGATGAGGTGGTGGATAATAATGAGGTGTTGAGCGACGTGGAACGGCAGGTTGGTGAGCTGCACAAGAAGTTTATGGTGGCCTTTGGGTAAGAACACTCTGGTAATCCTGGGAGTCTTGCTTGCGGTATCAGGAACGGTTATTCCGGCCCACGCCGCCGACCCCGTTTTCATCATCAAAGGCCCAGCCGTGCGCGATGTGCTCTCGCCGGAATCGCTGCCGCCCGAATTTTACGATTTCTCCCCCGAGGACTATTGGCTGGAACCCCGGGACACCTACTGGATAATCGCAAGTAACTGGGTGCTGCGTCAGGAACGCACTCAGGGCTCCCGTATTCAGGCTCTCGGTGAGTGGGCCGATCGCACCTTCTCCGGCGCCGAAAATGGGTTGCCCAACAATCAAAGCTACCTGCGGCTGGGGTTCGCCACCGAATCCGAATACGGCGACCCGGCGCAACTGGATCCGGAAGCGCGGTTTCGTCTGGATATTCCCACCGTTGAAGAAAAGCTGCGACTGGTGATCGAGAGTGAGAGCGATGAACTGATTCCTCTGGCCGAACGGCGACGAAACCGCCAGTTAACCGAGGAAGAACGCTCGGAAACCGAGGCCACCGGTGCGTTGCGTTATCTGTCGGAGGTCGGGGATGCGATCAATCTCAGTAACGATGTCGGTGTCCGGCTCCGCTTTCCCACCGATGCCTTCTGGCGAGTGACGGCGGACAAGCGCTGGCAACTGGACGACAACTGGAACCTGAAAGCGGAACAGCGGCTTTTCTACTTCCACCAGGACGGCTGGGGTACGAGGACCTGGCTGGGGGTGGGACGGGGTCTTGGCAATGGCTGGAAATTCCTGTCGGCCAGCGAGATGGAGTGGGTTCACGACAAGCGCAAATTCGAGATGGCGCATACCTTCAATTTTCATAAACGCCTGAACAACCGATCCACTCTCAGCCCACGCCTAGGCATTCTGGGCGAGAGCCAGCCCAACTGGCGACAAACCTCTGTTTTCGCGGACGTGACTTATCGGTACCGATTACACAGTGACTGGCTGTTTGGCGAGATCATTCCGGCACTGGAGTTCCCCCGGGACGAGAGCTTCAAGGACCGGGCCTCCCTGATTTTGCGGATTGAGCTGTATTTCTCGGGTACCATTGACCGATCATGACCTACACACCTCAAGACGCACTGACGTTAACGCCCATTGCCCATGCCCGCTCCTGTTTCAGGGACAAGTTCGGGGTTCCCCGCCAGCCGGGGCTAACCCGCCATGCCCGTGCCGACCTGGTGATCGCCTCGCCGTTTGACAGGGAGGATGCCTTCCGGGGTCTGGAGACCGCCAGCCACCTGTGGCTGACCTTCCAGTTCCACGAGGCAGTCCGGGAGGAGTGGCGCCCGGTGGTTCGCCCTCCGCGCCTTGGGGGCAATCGCAAGATGGGCGTGTTTGCCAGCCGATCACCGTTCCGACCCAACAGCCTGGGATTATCGGTGGTTCGTAATGAAGGCTTGCGACGGGAAAACGGCCGGCTGATCCTGCAGATCAGCGATCACGACCTGATTGAAGGCACGCCCATTCTCGACATCAAACCCTACCTGCCGTTTGCGGACTCAATACCCGAGGCCACCCTGGGCTGGGCAGACTCGCCGCCAACTGAGCGCCTGCCGGTGGTATTTCTGGATGAGGCGGAGACTCAGCTGGCCGCCCTGCCACCAGAAACCTACCCCGAGCTGCGGCTGCTGATTGAAGATGTGGTGAGTTATGACCCCCGCCCTTCCTTCCGAAGAGGGCGGGAAGAGGAACGGATTTACGGCGCACACCTGTACGACTTGAACGTGCGCTTCCGTTTTATTCATGATCCCGGCGGGGAACGTGTCGAAGTGCTGACGGTCTGTTAAACTCGACAGAGTTTATGACGGTTGATCTATTTATAAAAAGGAATCGTCAGTTCACCAGTCACAGGGAATGCGTGCCTTGCCTTTGATCCGGTTATTCAAGCGAATGGGTGTACGGCCACTGGCTGCGAGGCTGCTGGTGTACGTGCTGCTGTTCGCCATTGTGCTGTCACTGGCAGCCACCGGCCTGCAGATGATTGGCGAGTACGAACGCCGTACCGAAGAGCTTCGCAACAGTCAGACGAAAGCGGCCGAGCTGATTTCCGGCAGTATGAGCAACAACATCTGGCTGATGAATTTCAGCGAGGTGGCCAACAGCCTGGATGATATGCGGGCCATACCGGTCATCCAGCATGCCCAGGTAACGATCACCGACGGCGAAACATTCAGCACCGGCACTTACCCAGAGGGCCGGGTGATTTCCCAATCGTTTCCACTGATCTTCAATCGTTCTTCTATCAACACCCCCCAAAACCTCGGCACCCTCACCATTACGTCCTCAGTGGAACAGGTTCACAAGGAACTGATGGATCGGGCCCTGATGACCCTGGGCTTCCAGTCCCTGATCCTGCTGCTGGGCTCCCTGGGGCTGCTGCTGATCGTCAGGATGACCATCTCACGGCATCTGGAGACCATGGCGGACTATGCCGCGCGCCTGAATCTGGATGCGCTGATTGAACCGCTGCACCTTCGACGTAAATCGCCAAAGCACAGCGATGAACTCAGTGAGCTCGAACAGGCGCTGAACAAGATGCGGCTGCAGTTGCTGGAAGACACCCGCTCCCTGCGCCAGACCACTATTCAGTCACAGGGCGAACGCGACGAGGCGGTCCGGGCCAATCATGCCAAGAATCAGTTCCTGGCCAATGTCAGCCACGAACTTCGTATTCCGCTGCAGTCTGTACTTGGCTATGCCAACCTGCTGACGGACACGCCCCTGGACCAGGAGCAACGGGAGTTTGTGCAGACCCTGCTGAGTGCCTCCGAAAGCCTGTCGGCGATCATTAATGACCTGCTGGACATCTCCAGCATGGAAGCCGGCAAGCTGGTACTGGAAGATCTGCCATTCGATCTGCGGGAAACCCTCAATGACCTGGTG
The DNA here is from genome assembly GCA_022014155.1 of Marinobacter sp. Lineage (GTDB taxonomy): Bacteria > Pseudomonadota > Gammaproteobacteria > Pseudomonadales > Oleiphilaceae > Marinobacter. Next base: position 27,158 of record JAKLLS010000011.1, read on the forward strand.
CATATGCTCGGTACCCGCGCCCGTGAGAAGGGCCTGGCACTGGAGCTGCGGGTAGACGAAAACCTGCCGTGGGCGCTTCGCGGCGACCCGGTCCGGGTGCGGCAGATTCTGCTGAACCTGACCTCCAACGCCATCAAGTTCACCGATTCCGGGCATGTCCTGATCAGCGTTGAAGTGCTTGGCCGCAAGGATAACCTGGTACGCGTGCGCCTGGCGGTCGAAGATACCGGGGTAGGTATCAGCCCGGAGGATCTCCCGCTGGTGTACGAGCCCTACGTCCAGCTTGGCCAGAGTTTCCAGCGGCAGCTTCCTGGCGCCGGGCTGGGCCTGACCATCTGCCGCCAACTGGTCAGGCTGATGGATGGTTCACTGGATGTGGAAAGTCGCCCTGGCGAAGGCACCACATTCTGGGCGGAACTGTCGATGCCGGTGGCGCCGGAAAGCTCAACCCGCATCCGACCGGATACCCGCATGGTCCAGGGGCGGCGCATTCTGGTGGTGGACTCCTACGAATTGTCCCGCAAGATCACCCTGGAGATGTTGTCACGCCACGACCTGCATATTGAAGCGGTCAAGTCAGCGGGCGAGGCCCTGACCTCCATACGTCTGGCATCGGATAACCAGCATCCGTTCGATGCCGTCGTACTGGACGGTTTCGTGCCGGATATGGACAGTGACCTGCTGTGCCGGCAGATCCGCAGCAATCCCCAGTGGACCGATACCCGCCTGCTGTTGCTGTCATCCAACCCCCAGCGGGGCGACGCCGAGCATTTTCGCCAGGCCGGAGCAGACGCATTCCTGAGCAAATCCCTGCGGGAGTCCTGCCTGATTCCGATTCTCCATCAGCTGTTCACTGACAGGGCTTCCGATGAACGCCGGTTCCTTACCCGCTTCTCGCTTCAGTCCGTGAGCGAACCATCGCGGCGCAAGGAACTGCCCTGCAGCCGTATGAAAGTATTGCTGGTAGAGGATAACCCGGTAAATCGCACACTGACCCGGCGTCTGTTGGAAAAGCTGGGCTGCGATGTGATGACCGCTAACGATGGTGAAATTGCCGCCAGTCTCTGGCAACTGCATCCTTTCGACCTGGTGTTCATGGATTGCGTTATGCCTCGGGTGGACGGGTTTGAGGCGACCCGACGCCTGCGCCAGTGGGAAATTGACCATGGCCGCGAACGGGTACCGGTCGTCGCGCTGACCGCCAGTGCCATGGAGAAGGATGAAGAACGGTGTCGCCAGGCAGGGATGGATTCTTTTGTTGCCAAGCCTGTCAATATTGAAATGTTGCGGGCAGTACTGGAACAATACTGTCAGGCATCCGCGCCCTCCTGATCCACTGGCTGAAGACACCGAAGGTTTCCCTCTAAAATGATGAAAGTAGAATGCCCCAACTGCAAAAAATCCGTCGAATGGAGCGAGAACAATCCTTTCCGCCCCTTCTGCTGCGAGCGTTGCAAGCTGATTGACCTTGGCGCCTGGGCCAACGAAGAGTATCGGGTTCCGGCACAAAATGTGTCCCCGGATGATCTCGACCAGCTGGACGATGACACCCGGCACTAATGCCGTATTAACAGGCCCTTACCCCGTTTTAAGTTGAGCCGCCCGCAACGGCCCGTTACCATGCGTGCATCCGAACAATCGCTGACACCGGCTTGGTCCGGTGCCGGATTTCGTTCATTGACCCATAAAGGTAGTAAAAGAATGAAAGCAACCCGTATCTCTGTTCTTGCTCTGTCACTGGCCGCTGCACCTGTCATGGCAGCCGACCTGGACCTGAGCCTGACCAACGATTCCGCCAAGGGCCAGGTGAACTTCTTCGGCAACAACTCCGAACTGCAACTGGGCACCGGTTACACCTACCACGAAGGTGGTCGCCATATTGGTAACGTGGACTTCCATGCCCAGGGCCGCACTGCACTTGGTAACCTGCCCACTACCGCCGGCATTGGTCTGCGCGCCATCGGTTGGGATGACGATGATCTGGACGGCGGCGCTGTTGGCCTGGGTGGCTTTGCAACCGTCAACATTCCCGATGTGCCGGGTCTGTCCGTGACCGGCGGCCTGCATTACGCTCCCAGTATTCTGTCTTTCGGTGATTCCGAGGATATGACCAGCGTTGAGCTGCGCGGCAGCTACCGTGTTATCCGCAACGCCGAAGTGTTCGCAGGCTACCGGTACCTGAACACCGATCTGGACTCGCCCCTGCGTGGCGACGTAAATCTGGACGAAGGTGTTATGGCGGGCATGAAGATCTTCTTCTGACCCTGCTCCCTTCCGGGTAGATCCAGACGGGCGTCTTTCGGGGCGCCCGTTTTTGTTTCGTGTCCTGCCTCACTCTTTGACCTCACCACTCTTGCTAGACTGCCAGCTCATGTTCCGATAATGGATTGTCCCTGGCATGGCACTCGAATCACAATCACCTGACCGCTTTTCGCTCTCTCCCCTTTTTTCCGCCCTACTCTCTGCCCTACTTTCCGCCCCCCGGACCAGGCTCCCCTGTCTGGCTCTGGCGGTGGTTGTAGCGGTGTCTGGCTGCGGCGGCGGTGACAGCGCGGTCGATGAAGCGGGTTCCCGTGGCAACAGTTTCCCCCCCAACAAAAATGCACAGGACGACTTCAGCTCCGGCAGCACCGGTGACTCCAACAACACCAGCGGCCTGGCAGCCAACGAAGTCCGTGTCACCGTGGAGGTGCCCACCGCCCTGGCTCCAGACGGCGAACTGACCCGTCGTAACCTGAGAATCGTGACCCCGGACCGGGTCGAGGTCTACAGGACCGACCAAAGCCTGCGCAATCTCGGCTCCGTGAACGTTACTCACCGTACCGAAGATGGTGGGCGGCAAGTCATCGCCTTCAGTGATGGCCTGCCTCTGGGGCCGGACGTGGTGATCGAGGCTGCCTATGACAACACACGGATGCGGGCCCTGGCGGCGGACGCGGATCGCGACGTCAAAGTGAACCCCTTCTCCGAATACCTGGTGAGCAATACCATAAGCGGCTATTCCCCCGGCCAGTTCAGCCAGATTATGGACTGCATTAACGATGCCTCGGGCGAGTTGTGCCTGAACAAATACGTCTGGTCGACCCTGGCCGACCAGGTTCACGATTTTGAGATCGATATTCCAGGCAGCGCGGACCTGGGCGCCGCTCTGGATCATCTGGGCAATCGCGGCGATTTTGCCCGTTATGTGAGTAATATGGCGGATTACGCTGTTCTGGATGAGCAGTCCTCCGGCAAGATCAGCGCCAGCTCCGCGGACTACAACTCGGTGTTTCTTGGCGTTGAACTGGGCCAGACGTTCCGCGAACCAAGCCTCGCCGGCTCCGGCCAGTGGGGCGTGCGTACGGCGCAGGAAGAGAGCATTACGGACAGCAACGGTACGGGCTACGTCTACCCTGCCCTGACCCTGACCAGCTTCGACGCGTTCAATATCCGGGTAACGTCCCTGGCCTCGGATGTGCCCTATAACCGCGAGGCGCTGATTCACCAGGCAGGTAACGGGTTTTACCCACGGGGGACCGATCACTGGGACTTGAACACCCACGCTTCCTCACCGGGAGCAGCCACTTTGCAGGACAACACCCGCCTGCTGGCCGGGCGGGCGCTGTACCAGAGTGTGACCGGTCGTGGCAGCTCCCTGACCATCGGCTGGACCCGCAATCCGTACTACCTCGACGCGTACGTCAGCACCGCGGCAGTGGCCAGCGAGGCGCCTGATCGCGTACTGGGCGGCTATTTCAGTGCCGGCAAGGCCATCGAACTGGAAGCCTCAGAGGATGCCCTGCAACGCCAGGGCGTGCTGGAAGATCACTACCTGTCCGTGCTGGAACTGAACCTGCTCAGGCAACAAGGTTTCAGCCTTGATCAACTGAACGGCCGTCAGTACAACGTGGTGTTCCATGCCAGCCGCTTTGCGGATGGAGCGGAACCGCTGGTGATTGAATCCGGCGTGGGCAATTGGGATATCAGTGGCAATGATGTCCATCAGGTAATAGCGACCACCGCCATTGGCCGGGATGGCGGCTCAGGAGCCGTGACTGGGCCCGTAGCCGGCGACCGCAACGCCGACTGGACCATCAGCACCCGACCGTCACGACTCAGTGTAGGTGACCGGAACATCGGTCGCCTTAACCTGGATATCAGCAATCCCTCAGGGCAGTTCGCCACGCCGGACCTGGGTATCGGTGCCAGCACGCCTGACGGTTCGCTACTGGCCTTCAATCTGGACAACGCCGATACCGGCGACGGCCTGCTGGTTGCGGCCGCTCAGACCAGCGAGTTCCCCCAGAGCGGGCGCTTCCGCCTGCAAGGGTTTGCCATGGGGCTGGCTGACGGCGAAAACCGCCTGCGGCATTTTGACAATGCCGTACTCGCCATTAGTTCAAGCACCACCGCAGCGTTGACCAGACGTGCTCTGGATGTGGTGCATTCGGTGGCTAATGAAACGGTGTCGGGGCCGATGGCCATCGATGAGGGCGAGCTGATGCTGGCCTACACGCAAGGTGCTAACGGCGAGGTTACCTTCGTGTCCGGAGACCTGACGCTGACCGGTTTTGTAACGCCCGACCAGGACCAGTTTTTCCTGCAATTGCAGAATACTGCAATCGGAGAGCAGCGGCTGGGGTTATTGGTCGCAACACGGTTGCCGGATTAAAGCTGGGTGTCGGGTTAACAAAGCGTAACCCGACAAGGTTCGGCATGGGGGGTAACCCATCCGGGATACACCGACGTATAACCTGTTATAATTCCAGTCATATCGACTGTAACGAGAGGTTTTATGTCTGCAGGTATCCGGGCTACTTTGCTGGTTTTCCCGTTGATGGTTTTTGCATTCTGGGGCAGTCTTCATACACCGGATCCAGACAGTGCATTCGATGACGACATTGTGCTGTCATCCCTGCCGTCTCTTCCGGCCTGGACCAACAAAAACCTACCGGACTTCAGCAGTTACCGCGATACAACTGAACGCAAAGCTGCCTTTTTTTCCTTCCTGTACCCGCGGGTTGCACTGGCCAATTCCCGAATCCTGATCGAGCGGGACTATCTGGAGTTCCTTTCCAGGAAAGAGGCGCTGAACCAATCCGAACGAACCTGGCTGATCAACCAGGCTGACCGGCTTCGCGTTGACGAAGAACCTGCCAGCCCAGCCATGTTCAAACAGTTGCACGCGCGCCTGGATGTGATCCCCCCTGCCCTGGTGTTGGCGCAGGCCGCCAATGAGTCGGCCTGGGGTACCTCCCGCTTTGCCACCAGGGGAAACAACCTGTTCGGACAATGGTGTTTCTCGAAAGGCTGCGGTCTGGTACCGAAAGCCCGGGTGGAGGGTGCCACCCACGAAGTCGCCAAGTTCTCTTCACCCTACCGCTCCATCCGCGCGTACATTCAGAACCTGAACAGCCATCCGGCGTATCAGGGGCTGCGTGATGTACGGACGGCAGCACGCAAGGATGGCAAGCTGGCTTCCGGAAGTGCATTGGCGGCAGGCCTGATTAGCTATTCAGAACGGGGCGAGGATTATGTAAAAGAGATCCGCAGCATGATTCGGCATAACAATCTCGGCTATTTCGATACCGATTTCCGGGCCACCTTCAGTGGCGCCAATACCGGAATGCTGCAACAAATGGCTTCCGCCAGCAACGAAACTGCTCTCCTGCCCAATGCCGGAGACGATGAAGACGATTCCGGGGACATCCACTAATGCTCGATTTTTTGCCTGCGCCGCTCAAGGGAACCCTGGCGGCCCTGCTGATATTGCTCAATACCCTGATTCTGTTTCCGGTCCTGATGCTGGTTGCATTGTTCAAGCTCATCATTCCGGTTACGGCGGTTCGTAAGCTGTGCACGGTTGCACTGAACAACATTGCGTTTATCTGGATTGGCTTCAATAACCGTTTCCTGGATTTGCTCCACCGCATTGAGTGGGATGTGAGGGGGGTAGACAACCTGAGCCGCGAACACTGGTATTTTGTCACCTGTAACCACCAGAGCTGGGCGGACATCCCCGCCATTCAGTACGTCCTGAACAGTCGTATTCCGCTGCTGAAGTTTTTCCTCAAGAAAGAACTGATCTGGGTGCCGCTGCTGGGCGTCGCCTGGTGGGCACTGGACTTTCCATTTATGCATCGCCACACCAAAGAGCAGATCGCCAAACGTCCGGAGTTGAAAGGAAAGGATATTGCTGCTACCCAGGCTGCCTGCGAGAAATTCCGCTATACACCGGTGACCATTTTCAATTTCATGGAAGGCACTCGCCTGACCCCGGCCAAGCACACGTCACAGAAGTCCCCCTACAAGCACCTTTTGAAGCCCCGTGCCGGCGGCACAGCCTTTGTTCTGGGTGCCATGGGGGAAATGCTCCACACCATGCTCGATGTAAGCATTGTCTACCCCAACGGTCGCTCCGGATTCTGGGACTTTCTCTGCGGCCGCACCCGCCGGATCATCATTGATATCCGCGTTCGCGAAATTCCGGAACGCTTCCTCGGCATGGACTACGAAGGCAGCCGGGAAACCCGTGTGGATTTTCAGAGGTGGATCAGCGAAATCTGGGCCGAGAAGGACGCCCGTATCGAGGCTCTGAAAGCCCCCACCCCAGAACCCAATGAAGAAGTAGGTCGGGTTAGCGAAGCGTAACCCGACACAGAGGTCAAAGCAGACCAAGCTCCCGCGCGCGGACGATGGCCTGGGTGCGGGATTTGACCTCCAACTTGGCGTTTATGCGGCGGGCGTGGGTTTTCACGGTATGCAGGGATATATGCAACTGGTCAGCAATTTCCTGGTTGGATAGCCCCCTGGCGATCAATTCCAGAACTCCCTGCTCCCGCTCACTGATCGGTTCCGCCAGCGGTGCGGCATTGACCTTGGCTACTGACAGACCAAACAATTGGCCAACCGATCGGGTAAAATCCCCTTCCGGCAAATGCGGGTATGCCTTTTCCATCAGCTCGCTCATTTCGATCCGCAGCTCAGCGAACGGGCTGATAAAATGCTCCTGTGCTGCGAGGTCGACCGCCTGGGTCAGCAGTTTCTGGGCCGCCGCCACACCCCTCTCCCGAAACGCCAGCAAGCTCTCCAGCAGCCTCAGATGCATCTCAACAGCAAACGGGATCGCCTCACCGTCATTCAGTCGAATACGTCTGAGCGTATCCGCTGCCTTGACGTCATCCCCTCGTGCCAGCTCAATCCTGACCTGCAGCAGGTCCAGCAAACCGGGCATCATTGGAATCAACTCGGGCACACAACCAGTCTCCCGGTATGGCTGCAGACGCGCCAGGGCGTGGGCGGCACTATCGATATTGCCCGACGCCAGCCAGCAACTTGCCTTCAGGGCTTCCAGAACCGGCACAAAGACGGATTCATCCACCTGCCAGGCGTGCATGGTGCGCTCGGCACGCCCAATCCAGACAAACGCGTCCTCCAGACGCCCCTGGGTGCGACAGATCAATACCCGCAGGGCCATAGCCAGCAGCAGCCCCAGGTCCCGCGTCTGCTCGGCATGACGACCACAGGTCACCAGAAGGCGATCTGCCTCAGCTTCTCGGCCCTGGTGCCATAGCACCAGAACCAGATTGAGCTGTAACCGCGATTCGCCTACCCGTGTTGACCGGGATGTCTCGTTCATGGCGGTATCAAGCCCGGTCCGAAGCAGTTGCTCCGCGTGCCTCAACGCGCCTTTCCCGAGTTCAATCCGCGCGTGGGTATAGACCGCCAGGAGCTCCGAACCGGAATCCCCCGCTTCCCGGGCCAGGCGGGCCGCGGCACGATTGGCATCCCGCGCATCCGCGAAGCGCCCGGCGGCACAGAGCGCACTGGAACGTACCATTTGGGTGACCAACTGCCCCTGGGTGGACAACACTTCGGCCGCCAGCGCCTGGTCAGCCACTTCCAGGGCTTCGTCGACGTACCCCTCTCCCCTCAGGATAAAGGCTTTCAGGGCGTTGATTCGCCCGGACAGGGACTCGCGTTCGTCATCGGGGAGACCTTCCAGAAGCGCCCTGGCCTGGGTGAACTGACCGCCAATGGCATGCACCCAACTGTATACCAGGCGCAGCCTGGCACTTTGCTCCAACAAGCCTGGCGGCAAGGATCGGCGCAGGCGTAACAGCGACGCCGTATCCTGGCCAATCAGCAGGGCCTCGGACCCTTCGGACGCAATTCTCACAGCCTCTTCGGCATTTTCCGACAGCAAGGCATAACGCAACGCTTCCGGTAGCTGGTGATGCTGGCAAAACCAGCGACTGGCAGCCAGCGCGCGATCAGTGGCACCATCCAGGGCAGAACTTCTCAGCCACTCATGAAACAGCGGATTGAGGCGAAACCAGCGGCCCCGACCAGGAAGCGGTCGCAACGGTATTCCAGCTTCCGCCGCTATGGACGGCCGAAAGCCAGTATCACAGGATTGATCCACCAGACAGCTGAACAGATCGTCAGAGACAATGTCCATCTCCGCCATGATTCTCAGCGCCCGTTGCTGGGGCGGCGTCAACCGTGACAACACGGAATCACGCAGGAAACGTTCGACGCTGACCGTCTCCTGGATAGGCAGCCGCGACTCGGCCAGGGCTGCCAGTTCTCTCTGGTACAGCGCCAGCGGTGTCATCCAGCCCTCGGTCAGGGAATACAGGTGATCAACGGCCACCATGGTCAGCTGGCTGTTGTTCAACGCGGCGGAATAGAATTCAAACGTCTCCTGCCGGCTCAGTTCCAACGATTCGGGACCCAACCGGGTAAACCGCCCTTCCAGCTCCGACTTGTGGGTCTCGAACGGCAGGGGCTTACGAGAAACCAGGGCCAGGGACAACCCTTCTGGCAATTCGGCAATCAACTGCTCCAGCAACTCAATCACCACCGGGTGACTCACCGATGTCAGGTTGTCCAGCACCAGCACGGCCTTTCGCTCCGGCCTTTGCCAATAATCCTGTGCCAGCAGTAATGACAATGCCTCGCTATGGCTCGCCGTTGCATGCGCAAGGGTGGTGTCCTGGGAAGCCTGGGGGTTGAGGGCAATGCCCAGCAACGTCATCACTCGGGCGGGTTCGTTATCCTGCGCTGAGCAGGAAATCCATTTGATGGTCTCCAGAGGACGTTCGGATTCGTGGAGCGCAGACAACAAAGCGTGGGACTTGCCGTACCCACACGGCGCCTCCAGATAGAGGACACGTCCGGGCCCCAGAGCCTCCCGGATTCGTGCTGTCAGCGACGGCCTTTTGAGGCCATCGGAGGGTGCGGACGGAATCCGAACCCGTTGCCGCAAAAGATCTCTGACGAGCTCGCCCCGATGTGTTCCGGCGGAAACCGACTGGAACTCATCATTGGCGGCACTGCCATCTTCAAATGGTTTCACACTTCGCCCCGCTCAAGTCCGGTTTACGGGCAACTATGAATTATCTTGTTGCGTGTCCGGAATATGCAATGTTCGCACAGTTTATCTGGGTACCTTCATCGGGTACGCCTTTAGTATGAGGGAGAGGTTAAACCAAATACGGTGCGGGCTGCAAAAGTTTGACGTAGCAATCTGTGAAACGGTGGCGAAAATTTAACACCTTCACCCATGCACCTAACGGTCAAAAAAAAGGCGGGCCCGAGAGCCCGCCTTTTCAGCACGATACCTGAGGTACTTTACCGAACGCCCGCCCGACGAAGAGCAGCCGGGGTGTATTCCCGCGAGTTACGCTCCACTCCGAACGTGTAAGGCTCGTTTTCCTCGTTGGTCAGACCAAGCGCCAGGTAACGACCGGAAAGCAGGTCGTACAGCACTTCGATCGCATACCAGGGGACCTGCTGATCGTAGAACTGCATGGCATGGGCTTCGGCAACACGCCACAGCTCACCACGACCATCGTAATGATCAATCACACTGGCCTGCCAGGAATCTTCATCCAGGTAGAAATCCCGCTGGGCATAGATGTGGCGCTCACCACTTTTCAGCGTCGCACGAACATGCCACACACGGTGGAGCTCATAACGGGTCAGGTCCTGATTGATATGTCCGGCGTTGATGATTTCATCGTAGCTCAGGTTACGGTCAACCAGTTCGTAGGAGTTGTACGGAATGTATATTTCCTTTTTGCCGACCAGTTCCCAGTTGTAACGGTCTGGCGCACCGTTGAACATATCGAAGTTATCGGAAGTACGCATGCCGTCCGCTGCGGTACCCGGACCATCGTAGGCTACCTGGGGCGCGCGACGAACGCGACGCTGACCGGCGTTGTATACCCAGGCACGACGTGGCTCGGCTACCTGGTCCAGCGTCTCGTGGACCAGAAGAACGTTACCCGCGAGACGGGCCGGTGCGGTAATAGCCTGCTTGAAGTAGAACAGGACGTTAGGATCCTGATCCGGTTTATAGTCCTTCAGGTAGGCCCGCCAGGTCAGTTCGTCCTGGAACTTGACCACGCTGAAGTTACCATTCTCGGTAGGCGTCACCTGTCCAACGTTACGCTGGACTGAGCCACCACGGTAACGGGTGATGTGGTTCCAGATCGCTTCAACACCGTTCTGGGGAATCGGGAACGGCGTCGCATCCTGATAGTTAGCGATGCCGTTGCCATCCTTGATCAGTTCAGCATTGGTTGCGTTCTTGACGGTCTCATCCATCACCGCCTGGGGATACGTTGCCGACCGGCGCGTTTTATAAACCGGCATCTTGTAATCGCTGTATCTCTTGATCATCGCCACCTGCCCGGCAGACAGATTTTCGGCGTACTGATCAACGTTGCTCTGATCGATGGTGAACAGAACCTCGTCATCCGGGAACGGATTTACGTAGATACCATCATTCTTATAGCCTGCCGGCGCCTCCTTGAGACCACCATCCCAGGCCGGGATTTCATCCCCATTGCCGGCTTTCTCGGCACCGATGGGCGTCAGGCTGTTACCCAGTTTAGCGGCTTCTTCGGCGGATACCGCACCGAAGGCATTGCCGGCAAACAGAGTTGCAGCCATCACGCCGGAGGCCAGTAGCTTTTTGTTCAGTTTCATTTAAATTACCTCGTCAAACGAATTCGTGCCGGTTCAGAAGGAGTAGGAAACACTCGCGCTGACAAAATCACGATCAGTTAACTCGTTATACGGTTTACCGCCGAAAAAGTTTGTATAGCCGATATTACCGGTGATCTTGTTCTGGTAGACCGCCTGCAGAGACAGACCAATCGCCTTGCTGTCCTCGTTAAAGGCGCCACCTGGCTGCGGGCTATAGCCCTCCACATCGTGACTCCATGCCAGTTGCGGTGAAAGGTTGATGCCTGCGAATACGTTGTTGTAGTCCCAGACCAGACGCGCCCGGTAACCCCATGAGAAGTCTGTTGTGAACCCTTCGTTGTTACAGTAGTTCGTATTCAGGTTCGCCCCACCGGCACAGATATCTGCACCACCCAGAGCGTCCAGAGGAATTTCACCCACCCCGAAGGTGCCGGAACGACCGTACCGGGCCTCGTCTGTGTCCGGGAAATCGTGGATGTAGGTTGCACCGAATTCTGTAATGAACGACAGCCGGCTGGCCCCCATTACCTGATCAAAGAACTTGATCAGAGTGAACTGCGTCTGCGAGACCTTGAAGCGGTCGTAACCCTGAACCTCGGTACCGGCAAGATTCGCGCCACCAGCCTCTTCCAGACGCTGACGCTCAAGCAGACTGAGTGGAGTCTGGCTGCCATCTGCTGCGGTACGGGCCTGCAGGCCACCCAGAATCAGCTCAAACGCGTTCCACTGGATGGGGACGTTATCGCGGAAGCTGTATTCAGCACCCAGAGACCAGCCGCCCGGGGTGGTGGTGTTGATGCTGATACCATACAGGTTGATATTCTCCGGATACTCGATGAAGTAGCTCGGGAATGTCGAGAAAGGCTTGCTCGGATCGTTGGTCTGGGTGCCATCCGGACTGGAGGGGTTATTTACCAGACCACTGACATAGGGAAGACGGCTGTTGTACTTGATGTAGTAAAACCCGAGCTCGGAATCGTTCAACGCCGGCACATACCAACGCAGAGCTACACCAAACTGGTCTTTAGAATCGGCTTCCTTATCGCCAAGGCGTGGAGCAATGAAGCCCTGTGCCAATGCCTGGGAATCAGGCAACTGGCCTGCCAGGAGAACTGGCCCACAGCCATCCGACGCAAAATCGTTGGTGGAGAAGAAGGTGCCACAATCGTCGGGACGAACCGGCTCCCAGTCCGCCTGGACAAACGTCTCCAGAGTAATATTCTCGGTCACGCCCGCGGACATGTAGAACATTTCTACCGGAAGGAGTGCATCCTTCAACTCAGAACCCGGAGCGCGGAAGGCTGGAACATCAACCGGGTTAATAACGTTGATACCGCCCTGAATAAAGGTGCTCTCACCCCAGCTCACCACCTGCTTACCATAGCGGAGACTCACGGGAACATTTCCGAAATACCAGTCGGAGAACACGTAAGCATCCAGAATCTCGCCACCGGAGGCGTTATCCTTGGCGTCATCGTTCAGCTCGCGCTGCTGGCCGACATCATCGACGGCGCGCATTTCGTCTTTCAGTTCGAAGTCGTACCAGTAGCGACCACGAAGCAGACCGCCTACCCGCGTCAGCATGTCGCTGTTGACGCTATAGTCCAGGAACAGCTCACTGTTGCCTTTGACGATTTTGGAGTAGGTGTCACCCTTCTCAAAGTTCAGGTTGCCGTCATCGTAGTTGTTGGTGGAAGCACCAATATTCTCCAGGCTTCCACCCGGAGCATACTCGGGACCAAGGTTACCCTGGGCAATCAGGCGCTTGTCACGTTCCTGAGTACGCCAGCCGACACCGGCGGACAGTGTGGTATTGAACTGGGCTTCGACGTCCCCCAGGTAAAACGAATAGGCGGTTGCCTGCCCGGACATACCGGCTGCAACTGCCACGGCCAGCGGCAATTTGGCCCACTGATGCCATTGTTGTGTTTTTCTTGTCATTGGAAGGCTACTCCATTGTTGTTCTGAGTCGCTGCTCTGATTATTGGTGTCTATATGTTGGAGGCTTCACGCACAGTGCTCGTGATGGTGGCACTATAGCTAACGCCTTGAGGCGCTTTGATCAGTCAAAAGTATGATTTTGACGTAACAGCCTTTCTCGCCCGGTCCCTTCGCACTAAAACACTATAGACAACAAAATCGGATGCAACCACCGAGGGAGTACGGAACGGGTGAAGACATGGATGCACAAAAAACGAAAGGAAAATGAAGAATTGAATCAGGTGTAGGTCGGGTTAGCGAAGCGTAACCCGATCTACTCTGTTTGAGCGTGTTTTGGAAAGGGGAAGGCACCTCTCCAAAACACCAAAGCTAAAGGCCCGGGGACTTACAGCATTTCGATCGCCATGGCGGTCGCTTCACCACCACCGATACACAGGGCAGCAACACCCTTCTTCTTGCCGTAACGCTGCAGCGCGTACATCAAGGTCACCAACAGGCGGGAACCGGTGGAACCAACCGGATGGCCCTGGGCGCAGGCGCCGCCGTGGATGTTCACCTTCTCCGGATCCAGCCCCAGTTCGCGGATCGGCATCATGGCCACCATTGCGAAGGCTTCGTTGATCTCGAACAGATCCACATCGTCCTTGCTCCAGCCAGTCTTGGCGAACAGAGTTTCGATCGCACCCACCGGCGCACAGGTAAACTCGGACGGATGCTGTGACTGGGTGCTGTGGCCTACGATTCGGGCCAGCGGCTTCAGGCCGCGCTTCTCGGCTTCGGACTCACGCATCAGAACCAGCGCAGACGCGCCGTCGGAGATGGAAGAGGCGTTGGCGGCAGTGACGGTGCCGTCCTTGGCAAACGCCGGGCGCAGACTCGGAATCTTCTCGATATTGGCGTTGTGGGGCTGCTCATCGTCCTCTACAACCACTTCACCTTTGCGGGTCTTTACGGTCACCGGAATGATTTCGTCCTTCAGAAGCCCCTCATCAATGGCCTTCTTGGCCCGAGTGAGAGAAGTGATGGCGTACTCATCCATTTCTTCCCGGGTATAGCCTTTCTTATCGGCCATTTCCTGGGCGAAGGCGCCCATCAGTCGGCCAGTCTCGGCATCTTCCAGGCCGTCCAGGAACATATGATCCTGCGGTGCCTGGCCCGGGCCCATGCGGTAGCCCTTGCGGACGCCCTGGAGAACGTAAGGCGCGTTGGACATGCTTTCCATGCCACCCGCAACCAGGATGTCGTTGCTGCCAGCCTTGATGATGTCGTGGGCGAACATGGCGGCTTTCATGCCGGAGCCGCACAGCTTGTTGATGGTGGTGGCGCCGGTATGGTCGGGCAGACCCGCCTTGCGCATGGCCTGACGGGCCGGGCCCTGCTTGAGGCCAGCGGGCAGTACGTTGCCCATAACCACTTCCTGTACGTCCGCCGGCTGCAGACCAGCGCGCTTGACGGCCTCGGCGATGGTGATAGCGCCCAGCTCCGGGGCGCTGACGTCGGCCAGACAGCCCTGAAAGCCGCCCATGGGGGTGCGGACGCCGCTGACGATGACTACGTTATCTGTGCTCATAGCTGAATCTCTCTGTTGGTTGTTTGGTAGGTTTGTCGGATTACGACTTCGTCTGATCCGACCTACTCTTTGCTCATGGTTGAACCGGGGTTGTCGGATTACGCTTCTTATGGTTTATGCGCCGCTTCCAGGTACTCCCTGGACTGCATCTCCAGCAACCGGGATTCGGTGCGTTCAAACTCAAAGCCCAGGCGACCGCCAGCGTACAAATCTGTAATGGCCTCCGCGGCCGATATAATGACTTTGACGTTACGGTCGTAGAATTCATCAATCATGTTGATAAACCGGCGGGCCTGGTCGTCCTTTTCACCACCCAGTACCGGGACATTGCTGATAATGATGGCGTGAAACTGTCGCGCCAGTTCGATGTAATCGTTCTGGCTACGGGGGCCATCACACACATCCTTGAAATCAAACCAGACCACATCGTCAGCGTGGGCGATGGCAGGAATCTTGCGACCATTGATTTCCATGGATTTGCTGTGCTTCCCAGCCTCGACTGCGAGGGCATCGTAACTTTTGCGGAGGCTGACGTCGGCTTCGGCGTCCAGCGGGAAGTGGTATAGCTCAGCCTGCTCAAGCGTACGCAGGCGATAATCGACACCACCGTCGACATTCACCACTTCGGTGTGCTTTTTCACAAGATCAATGGCTGGCAAGAAACGGGCACGTTGCAGGCCGTCCTTATAGAGGCCGTCTGGAACAATGTTGGACGTACACACCAGGGTCACGCCGCGGCTGAACAGGCCGCCCATCAGTGTGGCCAGGATCATGGCGTCACCAATGTCGGAGACAAAGAATTCGTCGAAGCAGATCACCCGGGTTTCGTCAGCGAATTTTTTCGCCACCAGGTCCAGCGGGTTCTTTTCCCCTTTCAGGGACTTGAGCTCGTTGTGCACCCGCTGCATAAAGCGGTGGAAGTGAACTCGCATTTTGCGATCAAACGGCAGCGACTCGTAGAAGGTGTCCATCAGGTAAGTCTTGCCACGACCAACGCCGCCCCAGAAATACAGGCCCTTGACCGGATCTTCCTTGCCCTTTTTCAGTTTTCTGCGAAGTTTTGCCAAACCTTTCTGGCGTTCGCTTTCGGCTTCCACGAGTTTATCGTACAGTGACTGCAAACGCTGGACGGCATCTTCCTGTGCCGGATCCCGGTGAAAATCCGGGCGTTCGAGATCCTGCTGGTAGCGTTGCCAGGGGGTCATGTGGTCGGTCATCAAGGCTGTTCCCGAAGAGTGGTCATTCATTTACGGCGGCGTATTGTGGCCGATTTTGGGATTTTTCGCCACGTTGGCACCGCCATCAGGCATCCGGCTCTCCAGCCAGGGCGCGCTTTGACGAAGCAATACGACGATTGGCTCAGACTTTGTGGATGGGCGTGGGCCGCCCGGGACGTTATACTGCCCCCAAAGGGCCGAGCTCTTAAAACGCAAAAGGACGACACATTTTATGACGAACCTGATTCTGGCAGCGATTGCCGCTTTGGTTGTTGGCATTGTCATCGGCGTACTGTTCAGCCGCTCCGGGCAGACCACTAATCTGCGCCAGCGCCGTGTCGAGCAACAGATTGAGGAGTTGCGTAGCGAATACACCCGCTACCAGGCCCAGGTGAATGAGCACTTTATGGAGTCTGCTCATTTGCTGCGCCGTTTCAATGATGCGTATCGCGATGTGAATCTGCACATGGCACGGGGTGCGAACCGGCTGTGTAATGATGAAGAATGGATGGATGAACTGGAGCGGGAGACGGCTCGTGCTCGTCTGGAGGATGTTCGCGAGGACGGCGTGGAGCCGCCCCGGGATTATGCACCGAAGGCCGGGCCTGAGGATAAGGGCACGCTGGCTGAGGACTTTGGTCTTAAGAAGGGCGACAAGTCCTCGACCTCTAAGGCCTGATAGCCTGATAGTTTGGTGCCGCCCGGGCCTAAGTCCTGGGTGAAGTGGCTGGTTGAGTGCACCTTTCCAAAACACGCTCAAGCACATCCATGTGGCGCTTGGGCTCCGCCCCTCAGCGCTAAAGCTCCTGCGTCGCACTGAGGGTCCTGGGCAGGCCGTCCATGGCCTGCCCGTGAAGAGCTTCTCGCTCTTCACCCATGGCTCCGCACAGTTTTGGGACGGCCCCCTCAACCAGTCACCCCGACCTTTCGACGCGCCTTCTTGTACATTTTTAAACTGGATTATCGCAGTCGATAAACCGGTGATTCACACCAAACTTTTTTTCCAACGCTTTTCCGAGCGCCTTCACCCCGTAACGTTCCGTCGCATGATGCCCTGCCGCGTAGTAGTGAATTCCACATTCCCGGGCAGTATGGGTGGTCGGTTCGGAGATTTCACCGCTTATGTAGGCATCCAGGCCCGCTTCGAGGGCAATATTGATAAAGCCCTGGGCTGCGCCGGTGCACCACCCTACCCGTTTGATTTCTGGTTTACCTTCGCCCACCCACAGCGGTTCGCGGTGGAGTTTTTCGGCGATTTGTTGGCCGAACTGTTCGGGGCTGAGGGCTTCCGGTAACTCGCCTTCCCAGACCAGGCCGCCAAGGGGACGGGGGTTTTCTATGCCCAATACATCGGCTAATTGGCGGTTGTTGCCGTATTCGGGGTGGTCGTCCAGTGGCAGGTGGTAGGCGACCAGGCTGATGTCATGGTCCAGAAGTTGTTTGATTCTCTGCCGTTTCATGCCCTGTATGCGCTGGTCTTCGCCTTTCCAGAAGTAGCCGTGGTGGACGAGGATCATGTCGGCGTTGGCTTCGATGGCGGCGTCGATAAGGGCTTTTGAGGCGGTGACGCCGGTGACGATGGAGTTAACGTCGTCTTTGCCTTCGACCTGGAGGCCATTCGGGCAATAGTCCTGAAAGTTTTCGGGCTGGAGCCATTGCTCGATTGTTTTTAGGATTTCGTTGCGGTTTGCCATGGCGATGACCTCTCTTATGTAGCTCAAGTCAGAAAACTTGGGGGCAGGCCACGGGGTGGGGGCACCTTTTCCTATGGGAAAAGAACTCACTGCGCTCAGACACCTTTGTCCCGCCGGAAAAGGTGCCCCCACCCCATGACCGACCAGACTACGCAGTGAACCTCTTTTTGCTCCGTGTATCTCGACGGCGCATGCTCAAGTCTTCTTTATTGAAGCGCCAGTCTTTTTAGTCCATCAATCAGAGCATCGTTCTGCTGAGCGGTGCCAATTGTGATTCGCAAGAAGTCACTGATTCTCGGCTTGTTGAAGTGGCGGACGATGATGCCCTGCTCTCTAAGGCCCTTTGCCAGTG
>JAKLLS010000093.1 GCA_022014155.1 Marinobacter sp.
TTCCTGTTTGAGTGTGAACTTGCAACCATGAGGCTCCGTCCATGACTACCCTGAGCATTTTTAACCAGAACCAGCCGGAACAACCTCAGACCGTGACGGAAGACGCCAGCGAGATCCAGCGATTGCTTGCGGACAAGGGCATTCGGTTTGAGCAATGGCCAACCCGTGATCTGCCGGAGGACGCAACCCAGGAGGCCATTCTGGAAGCTTATGAAGCGGAAGTGGCCGCTCTGAAACAGGCGTGTGGGTTCCAGACCGCCGATGTGATCAGCCTGAATCCGGATAACCCCCAGAAGGACGCGTTGCGCCAGAAGTTCCTGGATGAACACGTGCACAGCGAAGATGAAGTGCGTTTCTTCGTGCGTGGCCAGGGGCTGTTCTATCTGCATTTGAATGATCAGGTTTTCGCGGTGTTGTGCCAGAAGAACGATTTGATCAGTGTGCCTGACGGTACCCGCCACTGGTTCGATATGGGGCCGGAACCCCGGTTCACCTGTATCCGCCTGTTTTCCAACCCGGAAGGCTGGGTCGCCAATTTCACCGGTGAAGACATCGCCAGCCGACTGCCGCGGTATGAAACACTGGCTGGGGCGGCC
This sequence comes from Marinobacter sp., assembly GCA_022014155.1. Taxonomy (GTDB): domain Bacteria; phylum Pseudomonadota; class Gammaproteobacteria; order Pseudomonadales; family Oleiphilaceae; genus Marinobacter. The sequence goes on from JAKLLS010000093.1 coordinate 597, forward strand.
TGATGATCCGGGTGATTCTCACTGACATTGAGGGCACCACCAGCTCGATATCGTTTGTCCATGAGGTGCTGTTTCCCTATGCGGCGGAGCATATAGCGGATTTTGTCCGTGAGGGGGCAGCGGATAACCCTGCCATTGCCGAGCAGCTCGATGCCGTGGCGCAGCACTCCGGGGTTGATCGCGATGATATGGAGGGGCTGATTGAGGTTCTCCAGTCATGGATCCGCGATGACCGCAAGGAAACATCTCTGAAGGCTTTGCAGGGTATGCTCTGGGAACAGGGTTACCAACAGGGCGCCTTTCATGGCCATATCTACCCGGATGCGGCAGATTACCTCCAGCGCTGGCATGATCGGGGGCTGAGGTTGTTCGTCTATTCCTCCGGATCCGTGAAGGCCCAGAAGCTGATTTTCGGGTTCAGCGAAGCCGGGGATTTCACGCCGTTCTTCTCCGGTTATTTCGATACCCGCGTCGGAGGAAAGAAGGAGTCACAGTCCTACCGCAATATCCTGGAGCAGCTGGGTGTTGAGCCGGAAACGGTGTTGTTTCTCTCCGATGTGGAAGCGGAACTGCAAGCCGCAGAGGAAGCCGGCATCCGCACCGCCTGGCTGGTGCGGGAAGGGGAGTTGCCGGATACTGACCGGGTGGTGGCCCGGAACTTTGCCGAGGTGGACGACCTGCTCAGGAAACGGTGACGTTTTGTCGCCGATGCGCTCGCCGTTCGTCCTGAGTCAGGGGGTGCCTGCGCAGTGATTGTGCGTCATCTGATCGTCATTTTGCTGGCTCTGGTGACAGCCGGCTGCAACCCGTTCTCCGAAGCCCCGTCGATGATGGATGAATACGTTGAGCGGGTCGCCCGGGTGCTTGATGGCGAGGTTTCGTTGTCGGAATTGCCCGAAATCCAGCGTATGCCACGCCGGCGCGATCGTCGTCTGGACATGCCGGAACTCGAACTGGGTATGCTGGATTTCCTGTCCCTTTATGGCTGTCAGTTGCAGTACGTTGTGGGTGAGCGTAACTCGGTGATGGGGCGGGTTATGGATCCCCTGAATCGCCTTCGTTACGAACTCCGTTTTATTCAGGCAGCCCGTGACTGCCTGCCGGATATCGACCGTGAGAAACTGAAAAAGAGTGTTGAACAGGCGATAGACAGCAAGCTGGAATCGCTGCCAGTGGCGGTCTGGAATGCAACCTGGGCGACGGAAGAAATTGAAGCCCTGTTCACCCTGTCCAAGGGATACTTCCCGGTTGCTGCCGAGAGCAACCCTGTGTCGGACCTTTCAGCCGATGTGAATCGCCTCAACTCAACTGTACAGTCTCTTCTGGAAGGCCAACTCGACCATTCTCTGGATTATCTGGGTGAAGTGCACCAGCGTTGGCAGGCGGAGTACCGCGCGGGTCAGTTGCTGAACAGCGCACGTTTGTTGATTGCCAGGCTGGATGACGCCACGGCGCTGATCCGGTCACGTCTGGGTGATCGTCCGCTGTGCATTAACGGCAAGCCCAACAGCCAGTCCGATATTGTCCAGACTATGTTTTTCAACGTGTACATCGAGCGGATTCAGCCGTACCTGAGTGACGTGCGCAGTGCGCGCGACGATCTTATCCGTCCATTGGCGACGCTTTCGGAGATGCAGGCAGAGGTGAGGTCGGAGTCATTCCAGGCATGGTCGCGCCAGTATCTGGGAACAACCGGGGACAATAGCCTGTGGCAGGACCTGGACCGGGCAATGGCTGAGCACACAACAAGCTGGCAGCAACTGCTGGGGCAGTGTGGCCTGAGGCCCGGTGCCTGACCGGACGCTCAGCGCTGACTTTCGGGGGTGACCCGCAGTATTTCCTCAATGGTCGTCTGGCCGGCAGCCACTTTCTGGGCCCCGCTCAATCGCAATGATTTCATCCCGGTCTTGTAGGCGTCGAGCCGCAGCTGCTCCAGTTCGCACTGGTCGGTGATCTGGGCACTCAGGTCTCCGGACAACTTGAGGATCTCATAAACCCCGGCGCGCCCGTAATACCCTGTGTTTCGGCATTCCAGGCAGCCAACCGGCTGGTAGACCTGCTCTGGCGTGGGGGCTTTCCATGGGCGCGTCAGGCTTTTCCAGGCCTGATCGTCCACGGGGCCGGGCGCCTTGCAGTGGGGGCACAGGGTACGTACCAGGCGTTGTGCCATCACCCCGAGAACCGTGGCGCGGATCAGGTACGGTGGAATGCCCAACTCCATCAGGCGTGTAATGGCACTGGGCGCGTCATTGGTGTGCAGGGTAGAGAGCACAAGATGCCCCGTCAGCGCTGCCTGTACCGCCATCTCAGCGGTTTGGAGGTCACGGATCTCACCAATCATGATGATGTCCGGGTCCTGGCGTAGAAGGGCCCGGACCCCGGACGCAAACGTCAACTCGATGTTGGTCTGCACCTGCATCTGATTGAAGGCGGGCTCCACCATCTCGATCGGGTCTTCGATGGTGCAGAGATTGACTTCAGGCGATGCCAGTTGTTTGAGGGTGGAATACAGCGTGGTGGTTTTGCCCGACCCGGTGGGGCCAGTGACCAGAACAATCCCGTGGGGACGATCGGTTATATCATGCCAGCGTTCCCGGTCTTCCTTCGAGAACCCCAGCTGTTCGTAGGATTTGAGCAGTACCTCGGGATCGAAAATCCGCATCACCATTTTTTCACCGAACGCCGTCGGCATGGTGGCGAGGCGTAACTCCACCTCACTGTTGTCCGGTTTACGGGTTTTGATGCGGCCGTCCTGGGGGCGGCGCTTTTCCGCGACGTTGAGGCGCCCCAGAATTTTCAGGCGGCTGGTGACGGCCACACCTACCTGGCCCGGGAACTCATAGACATTGTGCAGGACGCCATCGATACGGAAGCGAACCTGGGTAATGGTACGCCTCGGCTCAATGTGAATGTCGGACGCACGCTGGTCAAAGGCGTACTGCAGCAGCCAGTCCACAATCTTGACCACGTGCTGATCATTGGCATCGGGATTTTCGCTTGCGCCCAGATCCAGCAATTGTTCAAAATTCTGGTTACCAGCAGAGCCGCTTCCCTGGCGACCGCCGGCTTTGCTGACGGAATTCGCCAGTTGGTAGAACTCGACCGTGTAGCGGCGGATGTCCTCGGGGTTGGCTACGACCCGGTGAATGTCCTTCTGTACCGCCTGGCGCAGGTTGCTTTCCCAGTCACTCTTGAAGGGCTCTGCACTGGCAATCAGCACTTCATCCGGCCTGATTTCAACGGCGAGAATGCCGTGGCGCTGGGCGAAGGCGTAGGACATCACCCTGGCAATGGAGGGGGTATCGATCTTCAGCGGGTCGATGTGATACCAGGGTTGTCCTGCCCACTCGGCCAACCACCGGGTGAGACGTTCAAGGTCCAGGGTATGGTCAGAGTTCAGGCTTTTGAGATTGGCCTGAGCAACCAGTTCCAATGGGTGGCGACGGTCGGACTCGGCGCCCATATTGGCCTTCAGGATGCCATCCGCTTCCTCCTGGGAAATCTCACCGCTGGTGACCAGGGCTGTTGCCAGATCACGGAGGGTGAGGGTGCTTCTGAGCGGGGCTGGTGCGCGAAGGTTACCCATAAGTGATCCTGATCAAGCGCCCTGAGACGGAATCGGCCGATTCACCTTCAAATGTACCATGGCAACGGTGAACAGGAGGAATGTCAGGATCGTCAGGACCACCGGGGCGGCGGCGCCTTCGCTCAGCCAGGCAGAGACCACGGCCTGGGTGAAGTAGAAAATTACCACGAACGCTAACCATATGTAGCCCTTGTTATGGCCGCGAAAGACCGGAACCGCAAAGGCCAGCAGAGGGATCAGCTTCACCGAGAGCATGAGTGGGACCGACACGCCCTCGACCTGCGCGGGGTAAAATGTGGTAATAAGGAGTGTCGCCAGCACCCCAATGTACAGGGCGATGGTCAATCTGGCTGTTATGCGTGCTTTCGGGTTGTGGAGCATGGGTGCTTTCCGTCAATGATCAGTCAATGTCTTGTGTTCTGTCTCAGCCGAGTTTCCGGGCCAGGGTGCCCAACCGCTCACCGAAGCTCTGGCAAACGGTTTTCTCATGACTGGTCAGTGGTTGTTGCTCGCCGGTGCCGGCCCAGTGAGATGGGCCATAGGGTGTTCCGCCGGATGAGGTTTCATTCAGCGCAGCCTCTGAATAGGGTACACCACACAACACCATGCCATGGTGCAGCAGGGGTAACATCATGCTAAGCAGGGTGGCTTCCTGGCCGCCATGGAGACTGCCGGTGGAGGTAAATGCTCCGGCGGGCTTGCCGGACAGGGTGCCGTTCAGCCAAAGATCCCCGGTGTTGTCCAGGAAGTGTTTAAGCGGTGCCGCCATATTGCCAAAACGGGTTGGGCTGCCAATGGCCAGTCCGGCGCAGCCTCTAAGGTCGTCCTTGCTGGCGTAGGGGGCGCCGCTGTCGGGAACCGGGGCGAGCGACGACTCAGTATCCGGAGAAACGGGTGGCACTGTGCGAATACGAACTTCCATACCGTTCACCCGCGATACTCCGCGGCCAATCAGGGTGGCCATTTCGGCGGTCTGACCGGTTCGGCTGTAGTAGAGTACCAGTACGTAGGGTTTGTCAGACGACATTAACAGGCTCCGGTCAGAGAATGGCCAGCACGTTTTCCGGCGGACGGCCAAGGGCAACTTTGTCGCCATGGATCACGATAGGGCGTTCAATCAGTTTGGGATTGGTCACCATGGCGGTGACCAACGCATCACGATCCAGTTCCGGGCTGTCCAGGCCAAGTTCCTTGTACTCCTTTTCCTTGGTGCGCATCAGCTGGCGGGGTTCATAGCCAAGCAGATCGAGGATGTGTATGAGTTCCTGCTCTGTCGGTGGGGTTTCAAGGTAGCGTATAATCTCCGGCTCGATACCGCGATCGGTAAGCAGTTCAAGGGTTTGTCTGGATTTTGAACAGCGGGGGTTGTGGAAAATACGGGTCGGTTCTGTCATCTTCTGGCCTGAGTTTTAAATGGCTTTCCTGAATTTCGGATGCCCCGTAGTCTAACAGGAGGACTCCCTATGCAGTACCCTGCAAGGTCCCGTTGTCGAACTCTCTTTTCATCACTGGTTGTGGTGGCCTTTTTGTTGACGCTGTCCGGATGTGAAAAGGTGGCGTTCGAGCAGGCGCAGGGCGAGCCTTTGGCGTGGGACAACCTCCGGGGGCAGTGGGTCCTGGTGAACTACTGGGCCGAGTGGTGCAAGCCCTGTCTGGAAGAAATTCCCGAACTGAATAAGCTGGATCGCAATAGCCGTATTACTGTACTGGGCGTGAACTTTGACAATATTAAGGGGCAGGCGCTGGTCGATCTGGGCGAATCCATGGGTATCCGCTATACCATGCTGGCGGAAGATCCTGGCCCTGAGTTTGGCTGGAAATCCCCGGTGGGATTACCGGCCACCTTTGTCGTGGATCCGGAAGGTGAACTGCTTGAGACCCGTTTCGGGCCCCAGACAGAAGCCGAAGTGAGAGAACTGACGGGCGGCTGATGCCGACCGCAACTGGAATTCAACCGCAGGAATAGCCTGACGTTATGGCGCAAACCTTTGTACACCTCCGCGTACACTCCGAATACTCCATGGTGGATGGACTGGTGCGGGTCAAACCGCTGATCAGCCGGGTTGCGGAGCTCGGTATGCCGGCCGTGGGTCTCACCGACCAGTCGAATATGTGCTCGCTGGTGCGCTTTTACAAGGCCGCCACCGGAGCTGGCGTCAAGCCCATCATTGGTGCCGATCTGTGGCTTGAGAATCCTGAGGAGCCGGAAAACCCCTTTCGTCTGACGCTGCTGGCCCGTAACAACGACGGTTACCTTCACCTGACTGAAATCATCAGTCAGGGTTACACGGAAGGCCAACGTTTTGGTAAGCCCATCATTCAGCGGGCGTGGCTCGAAGCCCGGTCGGGCGGCCTGATCGCTCTGTCGGGAGGCAAGCTCGGTGATGTCGGCAGGGCGTTGCTGGCGGGCAAGCCGGAGTTGGCTCGGGAACGGGCCGAATACTGGATGAATCTCTATCCGGATGCCTATTACCTGGAGCTTCAGCGCACCGGCCGCGCCGGCGACGAAGACTGCCTGCACCTGAGCGTCGAGCTGGCGGATTCCCTGGAGATCCCGGTGGTCGCCACGAACGATGTTCATTTTCTGGAGACCGAAGATTTCGAGGCCCATGAAGCCAGGGTGTGCATTGGCGAGAGTCGGACTCTGGACGATCCCCGCCGTGATCGCCGGTTCAGTGATCAGCAGTATCTCCGCAGTGCGGATGAAATGATCGAGCTGTTTTCGGACATTCCCGAAGCGGTGGAGAATACCGTCGAGATTGCCCGACGCTGCTCGGTAACCGTCCGGATGGGCGAATACTTCCTGCCGAACTATCCGATCCCGGAAGGGATGACCATGGACGAGTACTTCCGCAAGGTGTCTGAAGATGGCCTTGAGGAGCGCCTGGCTAAAACCCTGAGTAAGGATGATCCGGAGTACGACACCAAGCGGGAAGCTTATTACACGCGACTGAATTTCGAGCTGGACATCATTACCCAGATGGGATTCCCGGGCTACTTTCTCATCGTTATGGACTTCATCAAGTGGGCCAAGAATAACGGTGTCCCGGTGGGGCCTGGCCGGGGGTCTGGTGCCGGCTCTCTGGTGGCCTACGCCCAGTTGATTACTGACCTGGATCCGCTTGAATACGATCTGCTGTTCGAGCGCTTCCTTAACCCGGAACGGGTATCCATGCCCGACTTCGACGTCGACTTCTGTATGGAAGGACGCGACCGGGTGATTGCCTACGTGGCGGAAAAATACGGTCGTGAGGCGGTATCCCAGATCATCACGTTCGGCACCATGGCTGCCAAGGCGGTGGTGCGGGACGTGGCGCGGGTTCAGGGCAAGTCCTACGGTCTGGCGGACAAACTGTCCAAGATGATTCCGTTTGAGCCGGGGATGACCCTGGAGAAGGCCCTTGAGCAAGAGCCCCAACTGACCGACTTCCTTGAGCAGGATGAGGAGGCCCAGGAAATCTGGGATATGGCCCTGAAGCTGGAAGGTGTGTGCCGGAATGCCGGTAAGCACGCCGGGGGCGTGGTCATCGCACCCACCAAGATTACCGACTTCTCTCCGCTGTATTGCGATGACGAAGGCGGTAGCCTGGTGACCCAGTTCGACAAGGGCGATGTGGAAGACGCCGGCCTGGTGAAGTTCGACTTCCTGGGTCTGCGGACCCTGACCATCATCGACTGGGCCCTGAAAATGGTCAATCCGCGTCGGGAAAAGCGCGGCTTGCCACCTCTGGATATCAACGAGATTCCGCTGGACGACGTGCCGTCCTTCAATATGCTGAAGAAAGCGGAAACCACGGCGGTGTTCCAGCTGGAATCCCGTGGCATGAAAGATCTGATCCGGCGCCTGCAACCGGATTCCCTGGAGGATATGATCGCCCTGGTGGCGCTGTTCCGTCCAGGCCCGCTGCAGTCGGGCATGGTGGATGACTTCATCGACCGGAAGCATGGCAAGCAGCCGATGTCCTACCCGCACCCGGATTACCAGTATGAAGGTCTGAAACCGGTACTGGAGCCGACCTATGGGGTCATCCTGTACCAGGAGCAGGTCATGCAGATTGCCCAGGTGATGGCGGGCTACACTCTCGGTGGTGCGGACATGCTGCGCCGGGCCATGGGTAAGAAAAAGCCTGAGGAAATGGCCAAGCAGAAGCAGATCTTCCTCGATGGCTGTGAGAAAAACGGCATCGACAAGACCCTGGCCGAAAACATCTTTGACCTGGTGGAAAAGTTTGCTGGCTATGGTTTTAACAAGTCTCACTCCGCCGCTTATGCCCTGGTGTCCTATCAGACACTGTGGCTGAAAGCCCATTACCCGGCAGAGTTCATGGCCGCAGTACTCACCGCCGATATGCAGAACACCGACAAGGTCGTGACGCTGGTGGAAGAGTGCCGGAATATGAAGCTGGACCTGTTGGTACCGGACGTCAGCCGCTCGGAATATACCTTTACCGTTAACGACGAAGGTCAGATCGTTTATGGCCTTGGCGCCATCAAGGGCCTGGGGGAAGGGCCGATCCAGAGTATTGTGGAGGGCCGGGCCGATGGCGAGCCCTACCAGGATATCTTTGATTTCTGCCGCCGCGTGGATCCGAAGAAAGTGAACAAGCGGGCCATGGAAGCGCTGATCCGTTCCGGTGCCATGGACAAGCTCGGGGCCGGTCGGGCACAGCTGATGGCCAGCATCGACAAGGCGGTGCAGCAGGCGGGGCAGCAGTCCCGTAACGACGCCGTGGGCATGACGGATATGTTCGGGGAGACCCTGGAGGCTGGCGGAGACGCGGATGCATACGAGGACGTTGCCCATGTCCGGGAATGGCCGGAAAAAGAGCGGCTGAAAGGTGAGAAGGATACCCTGGGGTTGTATCTGACCGGGCACCCGTTTGATGAATACGAGAAAGAAGTGCGCCGGTTTGTGCGCTCGTCCATCTCTGATCTCAAGCCCAATAAGTCACCTCAGCGGGTGGCTGGCCTTGTGGTTGCTCAGCGCACCATGAAAACCCGCACAGGCTCCACCATGTGTTTTATAACCCTGGATGATCGCAGTGCCCGCATTGAAGCCACGCTGTTTTCGGAAGCGTTTTTCGAGAACCGTGAACTGCTGCAGTCGGATCAGGTGATTGTGGTGGAAGGTCAGGTCAGCCACGACGATTATTCCGGCCAAATGAAAATGCGGGTGAATTCCGTCATGGACGTTGGGACCGCCCGCCAACAGTTCAGCCGTGGGCTGAGGTTATCGCTGCATGCTGATCAGTTGCAGAACGGGTTGCTGGACAAGCTGGGTCGTACCCTGGAACCATTCCGTTGCGAGGGTAGCCCGGTGTGGATCGAGTACAGTAGCGCGGAAGCGAGAACCCGTATAGAACTGGGAGAATCCTGGAGGATCCAGCCAGATGACGACCTGTTACTGGAGTTACGCTACCTCGTAGGCGACCAGTCCGTGGAACTGGTCTATGATTGAGGCATGCCGATTTAATGTTAAATATTTGTCAGACTGCGGACTCATACCAATGTCCGCTTTAGCCTCGGAGCGGGCACTGCTATCTTTGTCCAAAATTCTGGTTTGACGGGATAAATTTCCGTCCTGCAAACAAATGATGGAACATCATGAACCCTAACTATCTGGATTTCGAACAGCCTATTGCCGACCTGGAAGCGAAAATCGAAGAGCTTCGCATGGTGGGAAACGACACCGACATTAACATCTCCGATGAAATCAATCGGTTGAAAAGCAAAAGCGTCAGCCTGACAGAAAGTATTTTTTCCGATCTTCAGCCCTGGGACGTGTCGCGTCTGGCGCGTCATCCGCGTCGTCCCTATACGCTCGACTACATCGAAATGATCTTCGATGATTTTGACGAGCTGCACGGCGACCGCCGGTATGCGGATGATCTCTCCATTGTTGGCGGGACAGCCCGCCTGGACGATAAGCCGGTGATGATTATCGGCCACCAGAAAGGTCGGGAAGTGCGTGACAAGGTCAAGCGCAACTTCGGCATGCCGCGTCCAGAGGGATATCGAAAGGCGTTGCGTCTGATGGAGATGGCTGAGCGTTTTAAAATGCCGATCCTGACCTTTATTGATACACCGGGCGCCTATCCCGGTATCGGTGCCGAAGAGCGGGGCCAGAGTGAGGCTATCGCGTTCAACCTGGCGGTGATGTCACGTCTCAAAACTCCGATCATCTCCACGGTAATCGGCGAGGGCGGCTCCGGTGGCGCATTGGCGATCGGCGTGTGTGATCAGCTGAATATGTTGCAGTACTCCACCTACGCCGTCATTTCCCCGGAAGGCTGTGCGTCCATTCTGTGGAAGAGTGCTGAGTACGCAGCCCAGGCTGCGGAAGCGATGGGAGTGACGGCGGATCGCCTGAGAGACCTCGGGCTGGCTGACAATGTCATCAAGGAGCCTCTGGGCGGCGCTCACCGAAACCCCGAGAAGATGTCCGAGTCGCTCCGCGAGACCCTGAAGAAAGGGGTTGCCGAACTGAGTCGTCTTCCCGTCGATGAATTGGTATCTCGCCGTTACGAGCGGTTGACCCGATATGACACCGGGCGGTAAAGCCGCCCCGAAGTTTTTCTGGCCGGCGGAATTGTGCGCGTCGGTCAGGCGCCTTCCCGATACTCCCTGTGTGTGGGTCGCCCTCAGTGGTGGTCTCGATTCCGTTCTTCTTCTCCACGCAGTGTCCCGCTGCCTTGGCAATGACCGAACCATTGCGGCGATTCACGTTAATCATCAACTTCAGGCGAATGCCGGTGAAACCGAGCAATTTTGCCGGAAGTTGTGTGAAAGTTTGAGGGTCCCCCTGACGGTTGAGCGAGTAACAGTACCAACAAAGGCTACCGACGAATCAACAACCGGCGGCATTGAAGAGGCTGCCCGCAATGCTCGTTATGACATCTTTGAGCGTACTCTGGAGCCTGGCCACATACTGTTGATGGCGCACCATGGTGACGACCAGGCCGAAACCGTCTTGTTTCGGTTACTGCGGGGCAGTGGTGTGGCTGGCTTGGCGGGCATGCCGTCCAGTCGCGTGCTTGGCATGGGTGAGTTGCACCGGCCGTTTCTCGCATTCAGCCGCCAACAGATCCGTGACTGGGCGCAGCAGGCGGGGCTGGTGTGGGTGGAAGATCCCAGCAATACAGACCAGAAATTCGATCGCAATTTCCTGCGTCATTCTGTAATGCCGTTGCTCAAATCCCGCTGGCCGTCGTTGATCAAGCGCTTGAGGCACAGCGCGGGGGCTTGTCGCGACCAGGAAGAGCTGGCGGCGGCCCTGGCCCGGATTCACTATGCTTCGGTGGCAGGGGGCGAGGATCGCTTGCGGGTCGCCCAAATGCTGAGTCTTAGCTTGGCAGAGCAGAAAAATCTTTTGCACTGGTGGATTATCTGGTCAGGTTACCGTTATCCGGCGGTGGCAGATTGGCGGCAGGTCCTGGATGAACTGTTGCGCTGTGCTGCAGACCGGGAGCCTGAATTCCGGGGGGGAGGGATTCTCCCTGCGCCGTTTCCATGGCTGGCTTTACCTGGTGCCTGAGCAGCCCGAAGATTTGCCGGTTCCGCAGGCGCTGAAGCCCGGGCACCCGGTCCAGGTCGGTCCCTGGCGATTCACCCTGAGAGCCACCGTTACCCCAGGTGATGCGCCTCCGCCAATACGGATATCTACGAGGCAGGGTGGCGAGCGCATACGGACTCGCCCCGATGGGCCCTCGAAACCGCTGAAGAAATGGTTACAGGAACAACGTGTGCCGCCTTGGGAAAGGGCACGGATTCCCTTGCTGTTTGAGGGGCGAGAAGGCGGGGACGAGCTGGTTGCCGTTGGCGATCTGTGGCTTTCCGGTAAATACTGTGGGGAGGCCCCGGCCGCCGGCTGGCGCATTGTTGTGGAGCGGGAATTTGATTGAGTAAGGTGGGGGTTTCTGGTAGTCTGGCGTCCCATCTTGAGATGACAATCTCCCTCCTTCACCGAACCAGACAAATCACGGAATCTGCATGACGCGTTATATTTTCGTCACCGGCGGTGTCGTGTCCTCCTTGGGGAAAGGTATCGCATCGGCCTCTCTGGCTGCGATCCTTGAGGCACGCGGCCTGAAGGTCACTATTCTCAAGCTGGACCCGTACATCAACGTGGACCCCGGCACCATGAGCCCGTTTCAGCACGGTGAAGTATTCGTCACCGAAGATGGCGCGGAAACCGACCTCGACCTGGGACACTACGAGCGATTCATTCGTAGCCGCATGAGTCGTCGCAATAACTTCACCACTGGCCGTGTCTACGAAGAAGTTATTCGCAAAGAGCGTCGTGGAGATTATCTGGGCGGCACCGTGCAGGTTATCCCCCACATTACCGACGAGATCAAGCGTCGTGTGGTGGAAGGAGCCGCCGGTTCGGACGTGGCGTTGATTGAAATCGGCGGCACGGTGGGCGATATCGAGTCCTTGCCGTTCCTGGAAGCCTGCCGTCAATTGAAGGTGGAGGTCGGCCCTCAGCGGGCGCTGTTCATGCACCTGACGCTGGTTCCCTACATCGCCACTGCTGGTGAAATCAAGACCAAACCCACTCAGCATTCCGTGAAGGAAATGCGTTCCATCGGCCTGCAGCCGGACATCCTGCTGTGCCGCTCTGAACATGAAGTGGATGCCAGCTCCCGCCGCAAGATTGCGTTGTTCACCAACGTGGAAGAGCGGGCGGTCATTCCGTTGCAGGATGCCAAGTCCATCTACGCGATCCCCCGCATGCTTCACGAACATGGCCTGGACCAGTTGGTGATTGAACGCTTCAGCCTGGACGCACGTCCTGCGGACCTGAGCGAGTGGGACGCCGTTGTCGAATCCCTGATGAATCCGGAAGATGAAGTGACCATCGCCATGGTCGGCAAGTATATGGAGCTTCTGGATGCCTACAAGTCGCTGATTGAGTCCTTGCTGCACGCCGGTATCAAGACCCGGACCAAAGTCAGAATCAACTACATTGATTCAGAAGATATTGAACGGGACGGCACCGGTGCGCTCGACAGTGCCGACGCCATTCTGGTACCAGGTGGGTTCGGCGAACGCGGTGTGGAAGGCAAGATCCGCACGGTACAGTATGCCCGCGAAAACAAGGTGCCCTATCTGGGTATTTGCCTTGGCATGCAGGTTGCCGTTATTGAATACGCCCGCAATGTGGCCGGCCTCAAGGACGCCCACAGCACCGAGTTCCGTCAGCACACACCGGAGCCGGTGGTTGGCCTGATAACCGAGTGGCTGGATGCCAGTGGCGAGCGCGAGGAGCGTACCGAGGAATCCGACCTGGGGGGCACCATGCGCCTGGGCGCACAGGACTGTGTGCTGACCGAAGGTTCCACCATTGCCAACTGCTACGGCAAGAAAACCATCCGCGAGCGCCACCGTCACCGTTACGAAGTGAACAACCATTTCCTGCCGAATCTGGAAGGGGCCGGGTTGAAGATCTCCGGACGCTCAACCGATGGTCGTCTGGTGGAAGTTGTTGAAGCTCCGGATCATCCCTGGTTCGTGGCGTGCCAGTTCCACCCTGAATTTACGTCAACGCCCCGTGACGGGCATCCCCTGTTCAAGGGCTTTGTCCAGGCAGCACTGGCTCATAAAAAGGAATCCTGAGCATGGCACAGAGCACGGTAAACGTCTCCGGAATTGAGGTCGCCAACGACAAGCCGTTTGTGTTGTTTGGCGGAATGAACGTACTGGAATCTCCCGAGCTGGCCATGGACGTGGCAGAAGCCTACGTCGAGGCCACGGGCAAACTGGGCATTCCGTATGTGTTCAAGGCTTCCTTCGACAAGGCCAACCGCTCTTCCGTGCACTCATTCCGTGGCCCCGGTCTGGAAAAAGGGCTGCAGCTACTGGCGGACATCAAGAGTAAGTTTGGTGTGCCCATAATTTCCGATGTTCATGAGCCCGCTCAGGCTGCACCTGCTGCTGAAGTGTGTGACATCATTCAGCTGCCCGCCTTCCTGAGCCGTCAGACCGATCTGGTGGTCGCCATGGCCAGGACCGGTGCTGTGATCAACATCAAGAAGGCCCAGTTCCTGGCGCCCCAGGAAATGAAGCACATCATCACCAAGTGCGAAGAAGCCGGCAACGACAAGG
>JAKLLS010000236.1 GCA_022014155.1 Marinobacter sp.
TGGTTCTTTTCGATCAATCGAACTGGATACCCAGCCGACGACCCACCTCTTCATATGTTTCAATCACGTCACCCAGTCCCTGGCGAAAACGGTCCTTGTCCATTTTCTTGCGGGTTTCCTTGTCCCAGATGCGGCAGCCGTCGGGGCTGAATTCGTCACCCAGCACGATCTGCCCGCCGGAACGACCGAACTCCAGCTTGTAATCCACCAGCAGCATACCGGCGTCGTCAAACAGGCTCTTGAGCACATCGTTCACTTGATAGGTAAGCTCTTTCATTTTTGCGAGCTCATCCGCTGTTGCCCAGCCAAAGCTGACCGCCAGGGACTCGTTCACCATCGGATCGTGCAATTCGTCGTTCTTGAGGAACAGTTCGAACGTAGGCGGATTCAGGTTCAGTCCTTCCTCAACACCCAGCCGACGGCACAGGCTTCCCGCAGAAACGTTACGCACCACGCACTCCACCGGAATCATGTCCAGTTTCTTGACCAGGGATTCCGTGGATGAAAGCAGACCCTCGAAATGGGTGGGCACACCCGCTGCTTCCAGCTTTTCCATGATGAACGCATTGAAGCGGTTATTCACCATGCCCTTGCGATTCAATTGCTCTTTCTTCTCGCCATCGAAGGCCGAGGTATCATCACGGAACACAAGTACAAATCGCTCGGGGTCATCGGTGCGATAAACGGATTTGGCTTTACCCGCGTAAAGTTCTTCGCGCTTTTCCATTTCAAAATCTCCGGAGATGTCAGCCATGTGCCGACATCTCATAATTAATAAAGGTATTCAAACAGTTCCGAAAGCAGTTCGGAAGAGCGGTCATCACCGTTGTATTCCGATGCGCGGGCGGCGGTCACCACCAGGACTTCCCCTTGTTCCTGTAGACGCAAATCAAAGGTGTGTTGTGGTTTCTCATCATCACCGAACCAGCCGAACCATCCTGACTCACGCTCCGATTCGCTACGGAAATCCACATTAAACCAGCCTTCGCTGCGGTTCAGATCCAGAACCGGAATCTTTGCTTCGTTAAGTGCGCGGCTGACTTCAGACCAGGCCCGGCCGTAGTCCAGGTCCATTTCGACGGCTACTGGTTGTTCGTTTTCGGATATCAGGCGCACCAACGGCTCGGCCGTCATACCCAAGGCAGCCCTGGAGTACGACTTGCTCTCCTCCCGGCCACGCAGGAACTCCCCCATGTCACGAAGCAGCCTTTTACTGGTGGCAAGACCTTCTTCCGTTGGCTCGGCACTGGCCTGCCAGGCCAACAGCTCATCGGGATTACCATCAACTTCATGGACACGCAGTTGAACTTCGGTGGTCTTTCGACGAACACCGGGTGCCACACGGGCCTGAACGATCAGCATGTCTTCAGCGGGCCCTGGATCGTTCTCAAGTTCCAGCAAGGTTCTGGCACGCTTGCTGAAATTCACCAACTCACTTTGTAAGAGACCAAGCTGGGGACTGTCGTAGGCAACACCCAGACCGCGATCGTTCATATACGATGAAACAGACGGCCAGACGCGACCCGGTACATCGTTGATCAGCAGCCACATCTGGCCATCAAGCTCCTCAACGACATAGTTTTCATCGAGGATTTCGGACGTCATATCCGGCGGTTTGGGAATAGCCGAGCGATACATGCGACCGGCATCGGCAGTGGTTACCTCGCGCACCGGCATGACCTGACCAAAACGACTTTCGTCTGCGGTCTCGGGGAGACGGAGCTCATCCCCTTCCTTCGCGTTGACATAACGCTCTGACCGATCTTCCAGAAAGCTGCAACCACTGACAGCCAGTACAAAGACGAGCCCGGTTGCAGGAGCCACCGAGCCCAATACACGCTTTACTTCTGTCCTGAAAAAGAACGCCATCAGGCTACTCCAGGTTCTTTGGTGATACGGAAAACTCAGAGTACGCCCGAGGCCTTCAGGGCATCTTCCACTTCGCTGTGGAATTTCTCGCTAAGCGGTGTCAGTGGCAGGCGAATCCCTTCCCCGATCATCCCCATGCGGCACAGTGCCCACTTCACGGGAATCGGGTTGGCTTCCAGGAACAGCTTACGATTAAGGGGCATCAACAATTCGTTGAGGCGATCGGTCTCTTCTCGATTACCCGCAATAGCGGCTGCGCACAACTGGGACATCTCTCTGGGAGCCACATTGGCGGTCACCGACACGTTGCCTTTGGCGCCTGCCAGCATAAGCTCGGCGGCCGTGGCATCATCACCGGAATACACAGCCAGACGCCCCTTGACGGCTTCGATCAGCTCAGAGCCCCGCGGAATATTACCCGTAGCATCCTTGATGCCAATAATATTGGGAATATCCGCCAGACGCTCAACGGTCTCGTTCAGCATGTCACACGCTGTGCGCCCGGGAACGTTGTAGAGCATTTGGCTCATCCCCGGTACCGCTTCGGCGATGGTTTTGAAGTGCTGATAGAGCCCTTCCTGGGTGGGCTTGTTGTAGTACGGCACTACCAACAGGCACGCATCCGCTCCCAACTTGTGGGCTTCGCTGGTAAGCTCGATGGCTTCACGCGTGCTGTTACCGCCAGTGCCGGCGATTACGGGAATACGACCATTGACCCGCTTTATGATGTGACCGATGACACGACAATGCTCATCCGGGTCCAGCGTTGCGGATTCGCCAGTGGTACCCACGGCGACGATACCATCCGTGCCGTTTTCAATATGAAAGTCCACCAGTTTATCCAGATCCTCCCAGTGGATATCACCGTTAGGATGCATGGGCGTGACCAGTGCGAC
This sequence comes from Marinobacter sp., assembly GCA_022014155.1. Classification (GTDB taxonomy): domain Bacteria; phylum Pseudomonadota; class Gammaproteobacteria; order Pseudomonadales; family Oleiphilaceae; genus Marinobacter. The sequence continues at coordinate 2,766 of JAKLLS010000236.1, forward strand.
AAGGCTACCCGTAATCATAAAAGCTCCGTCCGAATAAAACCGATATGGTAATGTTGGGTGCGAACTGACACAAGGGAATTAAAGGAGATGTCATGCCAGCAGTTGCACTAAACCAACCCGTTGACGATTTTGAAGCACCGGCAACCGGTGACCAGACGATCCGGCTGTCGGATCTCAGGGGCAAAAACGTCGTGATCTATTTCTATCCCAAGGATAATACACCGGGTTGCACCACCGAAGGCCAGGACTTTCGTGATCGCATGGACGCATTCGAGGCCATGGATACCATAATCCTGGGTGTTTCCCGCGATGGCCTGAAAGCCCATGAGAACTTCCGTGCCAAACACCAGTTCCCGTTCCACCTCATTTCAGACAAGGATGAAACGGTTTGCCAGCATTTCGATGTAATCAAGCTCAAGAAACTCTATGGCAAGGAGTATATGGGCATTGACCGGAGCACCTTCCTGATCGACAAGGAAGGCATCCTTCGCCAGGAATGGCGAGGCGTTAAAGTCAAAGGCCA
>JAKLLS010000237.1 GCA_022014155.1 Marinobacter sp.
GCCATCGCCGTGATTCATCTGAACAACCTTCAGGCCATCACCAAGACCCTTGGCCACCGCAATACCGATCGACTGATTGAACTGGCCGCAAGCCGTTATCACAGTGTTGTGCGGGGAGTGCCCGGGATACAGACCATGGAAACAACCGCCCAGCGATCCACCTACCTCGCCTCACTCGAAAACGGCACGTTCGGCTTTGTCGTGGACGCGAACCTGCTCAGCGGTGCACCACGGGCCATCATTCAAGGCCTTGACGAACTGCGAGAGCCAATTGACTACCTGGGAATGCAGCTGCCCCTGGATCCACAGATTGGCACAGCGATCTATCCGGAACATGCTCAGGACACCAACTCGCTGATACGTCGGGCCCACATTGCCCAGGACTCCAACGAAGCCCGTGATCGTGGCCTGGCCTACTACCAGCCCACCCGGGACTCCTACAGCGCGGACCGGCTGACACTGGCCTCCGAACTGAGACAAGCGCTGCAGTCCAACGCACTGAGCCTTCACCTGCAACCCAAGCTGTCACTGGCGACCCATGCTGTCGTTGGACTGGAGGCATTGATCCGCTGGCCACGCCGGAAATCCCCCATAGGGGCGGACGAGGTTATCGCCCTTGCCGAACAAACCGGCCTGATCAAACCTCTGACCCGCTGGGTGCTGGAACAGTCATTGGAACTGAGGGCCCAACTGCTGGAGCAGGGCTGGCCACTGGACATTTCGGTTAACATTTCCCCGAACAACCTGAGAGAGCCGGATTTCCCGACGTTTGTTCAGCAGTTGATGAACCGCTCCCACAACCACCGCGGCACTCTCACGCTGGAAGTGACCGAGACATCCATGATGCAGGATCCGGCCAACTCCCTGAAGGCCCTGAATTCCCTGCACTCGGCCGGGTTCCCGGTGTCGATTGACGACTTTGGTTCAGGGTATTCGTCGTTGTCCTACATCAAACAACTGCCGGCCAGTGAAATCAAGATCGACCGTTCCCTGATCACCGACATCGCTACCCACCCCGGCGATCGTGTCATCGTGCAGACCACCATCGATATGTGCCACTCCCTGGGTTACAAGGTGGTTGCAGAAGGTGTGGAGGATGAAGACACAGCGGAACTTCTGGCAGCCATGGGTTGCGACATGGTTCAGGGCTACTGGCTGACACCACCGCTGCCCATTGATGAAATGCTGGTGTGGCTGGTAACTGGCCGCACGCTGTCCGACACCGGTCGCAAGCTTGGCTGATACTAGCGGGAGCGCTTGCGAATCAGCGCTTCCTGGGTGGTAGAGGCCACCAGCCCACCCTTCTGGTTAAAGAAGTTGCCACGGTTGAATCCACGACCAGCCGACGCACTGGGGCTGTCCTTGTCGTACAGCAACCACTCATCCATGCGGAAGTCCCGGTGGAACCAGATGGCGTGATCAAGACTCGCGACCTGCATGTTCTTGCTCATGAAGGTAACACCATGGGGATTCAGGGAGGTGCCCAGGAAAGCGAAATCCGAGGCATAGGTCAACAGACAACGGTGCAGTACCGGGTCATCCGGCAGGTGACCCTGGGTCTTGAACCAGCTTTGCTTGTGGGGCGGGCGGGGTTCCGGCTTGAACGGATTGACCGGGTCCACTGGCCGGATCTCGATCGGTCTGTCACGGGTCAGGCTATCCCGAAAACGCTCCGGGACGTGAGGAGCCAGCATTTCGCCGTACTCCTGTTCCGACTTCAGGGTGTCCGGCGCAGGTGCGCCAGGCATCTCCAGTTGATGCTCAAAGCCTTCCTCCGCCACCTGGAAGGACACCGAACCCGTCAGGATTTCCTTGCCGCCCTGGCGGGCAATCACCCGCCGTACCGAAAAACTGCCGCCGTCCCGTACACGCTGAACCTCGTAATCGATCGGCATGCTGTGATTACCGGGACGGAGGAAGTAGGCATGAAGGGAATGGGGCAGCCGACCTTCAACCGTACGACTGGCTGCCATCAACCCCTGGCCCAGCACCTGGCCGCCAAACACATTGGGGAAACCAAGGTCTTCGCTGTCACCCTGGAAATGATCGTCCCCGATTGGCGAGAGATCCAGAAGATCCACCAGCTTTCTGGTTACTTCAAGCATGCCTACTCCTGTTAATTCGTTAGCTCACGAATGGATTTCTACCCCAAGCGAGCTATTTTCGCAACAGGCTTAATCGTGAATCGGCGGTACTTCCTTGGACAGCGCCTGCTTCTCCATCGCGTAACTACCGGTAACGGCAAAACCCAGCACGGTGCCATCTGCGGCTTTGTATAGGGCTTTCACGTTGGTGCCATCCTGCTCCAGCTCCCATTCACCGTCCGCATCCGATGGCGGGGGGCAGACAGACGTGGGGCAGCACGGTGTCTTGATCATCACCGGCATGGTGCCATAGGCCACTTCCGTGCGCTCGCTGGTCAAGGTTTTTGCCAATGCCCGTGAACACGCCATCAGCGGCAAGACATACAGCAGCACATGGCCGTCCACTTCTGCGCAGTCACCGAGGGCGTAAACGTCTGGAGCGGAAGTCTCGAGAGCCCGGTTAACCTTGATTCCCCGATTGACCTCTAGGCCCGCAGCCTCTGCCAGACCAATCCTCGGCCGCAGGCCGACGGCTGAGATGACCAGATCCGCCTGCAGGGTTTCACCATTGGCCAGCGCCAAAGTCACACCATCACCTTCGCGGTCAATTCGATCCACGACGGTTTCCAGATGGAAGCCTACCCCGAGGTCTGTCAGGGCGGATTTGACCGCCTCGGCCGCCGGTCGTGGCAATAGTCCCGGCATCAATGTGTCCGAGGGCGCAATGACATCCACCTCGTAGTCGCCGTTACGCAAATCGTTGGCAAACTCACAACCAATCAGACCCGCTCCCATGATGGCCACACGCTTCTTGCCAGACAGCGCTTCGCGGAATGCCCGGTAATCCATCAGGTCGTTGATGGAAAACACGCGATCCTGACCGTCACCGTCAATCGACAGACGGATCACATCCGCACCCCAGGCCAGCACCAGTTTGCTGTACTTGATGCGATCGTCACCGGTCACCAACTCATGGGCCTCGGTATCAACGCCCGTCACCGTGGTGTAGGTCCGCAGGTCAAGGTTGAGCTGCTCGATCATTGCCTCGGACGTTGCCTGGGCCAGCTCGTCGGCTTCCTTGCCCTTGGTAAACCCGGTTGACAGCATCGGCTTGGAATAACTGAAGCCGTCGTCGGCCGTCACCATGACAATGGGGATTTCCTTGTCCTGCTTACGGATTTCCCTGGCCAGTGAGT
>JAKLLS010000012.1 GCA_022014155.1 Marinobacter sp.
CCGCCAGGCCCACGTAGGAATTGAAACGGATACCGCCCTGGTAAACGGAAGAAAACACCGGCCCGGGCCAGCGCCAGATCCACTGTAGCAGTGCCAGCACCAGCGTCATCACCAGTAGCATGGCCACAATCAGTAGTAGAATTTCACCATAAGCAGAGGCGGGCAAACGGGCCTGGCCCAGTTTGTAGACCAGCATGGCGGGAAACAGTACGTAATAGGTGAAGCGCTCCGCCTGCATCCAGAAGCCTTCACCGGGAAAGTTCCAGCGACGGAACAGGTGCCCCATCACAATCAGCGCAAACACAGGCACCAGCGCCTGAACCATCACCGGCATGTCGACTTACTCCCGAACCTCACTCACACAAGGCCGGAAAGGATAACAAAGTTAGCAGGCTAGCGTCTTGACCCGGCGTAACCTACTTGCGCCAGAGCGTTCTCAGCACACCGCGGGTGACGGAAGCAGGCGCCGACTTGGCAATGGGCCACAAGGCTTTGAACTGCATGGAGATCGGCCTGTGTAGACGCGGCTGCTCTACCTGCGCCCATACCTGGGCGGCCACCACATCCGGCGTCAGATTCACGCCAAGACGCTCGAACAGCCGCGAGCCTTGCTCGTTCTGTTGCACCATCCCGGTGTTCACAAACGGCGGCATCAGATCGCCCACACGGATACCGTGGGGCTCCCACTCAATATCCAGCGCCTCCGTCATTGCCCGTACCGCATGCTTACTGGCGGAGTAGGAAGCAAAATCCGGAATCCCGTAGGCGGCAGACGCCGAACTCATGTTCACCACCTGGGCATTGGGCGTCGCTTTCAGGTACGGAAAAGCCGCGTGCAACACCGTCATCAGCCCGATCACGTTGACTTCAACTACTGCCCGATGGGCCGACAGGCTGATCTCTTCGAACGGTCCTACTTTCAGGATACCCGCGTTGTTGTGCAACAATCGCAGCTGGCCACCGGTACGCTCGGCGAAGTCCGCCAGCCCTTTTTTCACTGACACCTCATCCACCACATCCATCACATGGATGCTGCAGCGGCCTTCACCCAGTTCGTCCTGAAGCGCGGCCAGCGCTGCCTCATCCCGGTCAGCAGCACCGACAAACCAGCCCTTGGACGCAAACAGAAGCGCGGTTTCACGACCAATACCGGCAGCTGCGCCGGTGATAAAGATGCATTCTTTCACGGGTAGTCCTTTGGATTTAATGTGCGTTGGATGGGCATGATCTCAGGAACCGCCACATTTCTCCTTTGTCGATCAAGGCCAATCGCGATGAACGTCCCCGATTGATCGTACAACCCGGGCGGACAAGACCGCGTATTTCTCCAACAATGCTGACACGGTGGCCGACACCTGGCCACTCAACTGATCGTCCACCGCACGTCTTGCCTCAGCCAGGTTGCTGCCGCTCTTCAACTCCTGCACGGTCAGTGCCATACGACGATCAGACTCGAGAATGTGGAACGCCAGCCAACGGGCAAGGTAGTCGTAAATGTCCGCCAGCACGCGCTCTCGAGGGGCCTGACTGCCCCTGAAAATCTGGATCTGGGCAAAAAAGAGCTGATGGCTGTCATGGTGATTGCGAACCGCCTCTTCCGCACCCAGCCCTTCCCGCCAGATACCTTCTTCCGACTTGAAATGAAACGCCGCGTAAGAAAGCAGCTCCTCAAGAATGTCATTGCAGTCAACCCGGGCGTCACCAGATACGAAATGCCGGGCCAGACGATTCAGTATGTCCACCAGCACCTTGTGCTGCTGATCAATACTCTCAATCCCGGTCTCGAAATTCCGATCCCAGGGAAACGGTTCGAACTCAGCGGTACCTTGCTTATGATCCGGCATGGTAAAGCCCTCCCCACCCGGGCGCATCTATGCGACCAGTATACCAGTCAGGTCAGAGGCTGACCTTGTCCAAGGTCAAGGTGGGGGCCTGCTAATACCCACCAGTCAGCCTGGCTCTCCAAGCCATTTGGCCTTGGCTTTTTCAACAAGGGTACGAGCATCGTGGTTCCAGGGATGAAAATTCGGGCTATAAAACCTGAAATAGGATGGCAGAAGTCGCCGAAACACCCCGGGCTTGCCCCACATGTAGTTCAGGGCACCGGCCCAGGACTTCAGGTTGCCCAACTGGCTGTCTTCCTTCATCAATTGCACGAGGTGGATACTGGTAAACACCGGGAAAATCACACTCACAATCAGCATTTCCTGCAGCCGCACGCTCTCGCGACCGCCAACAGCTTTAAACACATCAAACGCCACAGCCTTATGCTCGGACTCCTCGATGGCGTGCCAGGCCCAGATCTTCGCCATGCGCGGGTCCATTTCTTCCAGCGCGTCATACTTCAACAGGAATTCCTCGGCCATCAGCGCCGTGAAATGCTCGACCGCTACGGTGTGAGCCAGCTGTCGTTCGGGGCTGAAGTTTTTTCGCATCCAGTCCATAAACGCCTGGATTTCCGCCTCCAGCCGGCCGAGACCAATGCCCCGCTCTTCCAGGAAACCGTTCAGCAGCTTGTGCTCCCGGGAGTGGTGCGCCTCCTGACCAATAAATCCGCGCACGGCTTTCTTCAGTTCCGGATCGGTGATGCGATCCTGGTAATGGCGCACGGTATCAATGAAAAAGGTCTCGCCCGGTGGAAACGACGAAGACAGCGCCGCCAGCAACAGGGTTTTGACCGGATCATTGTCCCACCAGTATTTGGGCACATCCTCTGCCAGGTCGATATTCGGGCGGCGCACCTGGGGAATCACACTCAGGGGTGACTTCGCGGGCTTGCGTTTCGGTGAGCGAATAACTTTGAGGTTAACGACTGAAGTCATGGACAGTCTCCTGTATGGGGGATTTCTTGTAATCTGGCCCATAGAGTACTGGTCAGATGGATACCTCCGTGAGATGTTTGGCGGACAATGCACTTGTCATTGGTGGCCAATGCTCAACGGATCTCCACATACACTCACAGCTTCGGAGTTGCCCGGCTGGACCCGGCAGCCCAATCAGCCGGTGACCTATCCCCGTGTGTTTGTCGCATCGGCGGTAGAACTCGGCGCAGACCGAAGCGCAATCCTGCAGCATGCTGCGGTGCCCGCTGAGACTCTGGACGACCCCGCAGGACGGATCTCTTACCTGCAAACCCTGCAGCTTTTCGAGGCGGTTCACGCTGCGATTGGCGACACCGCACTGGGGTTCGATACCGGCCTGCGTTTACCACTGACCGCCCACGGCAACCTGGGATACGCGCTGATGTGCGCCCCTACCCCGCGTGAGGCTATTTCGATTCTGGAGCGGTTCTGGCACTTACGCGGGCGCGGCGTGCTGATGACTGTGAAAGAATCGGAGACCGACCTGTTTTTTGAAATCGAACCGGAAGTGCCTATCCCGGTTCCACTCCGAGAAATGAAGTTCAGCTCCATTCTGACCAGTATGATTCGGGGTATGGAGTTCGTTTTGCCCATGTTGCCAAATGACCGGGAAATCTGGTTATGCGGACCGGAACCCGGGGGGTATAGCAGCCGAAAGCAGCAAGTGCCCTGCGCAAGATTCAACATGCCCCGCGCTGGCGTGGTTCTGGGCGGTGACAGATCCTGGCTGGACCAACCATTGCCAACCGCCAACCCGGAAGGGCTGGCCCAGGCGCTGGCGCAATGTGAACGGGAAAGCGCGCTCACAGAGACGGATAACGACATTGCCCGCCAGGTCCGCGCTCATTTGGTGCTGGGTCAGAATGGCTACCCCTCCCCCGAGCAGTTGGCTGAAAATCTGTGCCTGACACCAAGAACATTGCGCCGGCGGTTGCATGAGCAGGGGTTGAGCTATAAGCAGCTGCTGGATGATGTTCGGCGGCGGGACAGTTGCCAGTTATTGGCCAGCTCGGAACTGGAGATTCAGAGCATCAGCGAGGTGTTGGGTTTTGCCGATCCTGCGAACTTTACCCGGGCGTTCAAGAATTGGACGGGGGTGGCGCCGCGTGAGTGGCGGCGGGGGAACCCCCGAGTTCCAGGTGGAACCTGACGCTCCCCTATTGGGGTCCAATGACTGGAATAGAGTCAGCGTCCAGACGCCAGACGGAAAACCACACTCATTGGCGCACTTCCCTGGTGGCTTTGGTACTCAACTGGACCGTAGTAGGTGAACGGGGCACCCTTTCCATTGCGTAGCTTGTTTTCACGAACAAAAAGGTGGACTGACAAACCAAGCTTTTTGTGATCGATCAGTTCCCTACCTCGTTTACTTTCCGGTGTGGTCGAGCGCTGGCTCTGCCAATGAAAGGTGTTTTCGTCAATCCAATGGTCCACATACCGGTGCTCCTCGATTTTCCCCTGCTTGTTAAGGGTGACCAGAAGCACATGTGCCCCAGCCTCCTGAAGAAAGACATGGCCGCTTTGCCAATTACCCGGGTTGAATGTTTCACCGAATAAACCCGGAATTTCTTCTCTGGGCAGCTCCTGCCCAATGGCCATTTCCAACGGATCAATAACGGTATCTAAACGAGCGAAGGTACGGAATTGCTCACTCAATTCCGGCGTCACCACAATATCTTCGTAGTCCGGGTTGGCAGCTTTCAAAACGTACTGACCGGAGGACGATTTCTGAACCATTCGCAACAGATACTGGGTATCTCCTGCGTCATCCATCCGTTCAATGGCGAGTGTTTTACCCGTGATTGAGCCGGCTCGCTCCGGATTAACTTGTTCCAGAAGCAGATAATCTCCGTCGTGAATGGGTCTTTTACCTCCATTCATGGAGTTACCAGAAGCCCGTGCAATAAAGTGCCGGGTGGGATCGATACGACCATATCCCTCCCCCAAAGAACGATACTCCTCTGCTTCCGCTCGACTGGTCCGAAAATGACCACAAGCAATTTTAAGCGATGGGAAGTAAGGTAACTCAGTGCCGGTTCGGGCAATGGGCGTCACATTGTTTGTTTCAGCAGGCTCAACCCTTGCGTCCAACCTAGCTTCGTATGAGGCCAGGCGGTAATCAATCAGCTCTTGCACCATCTGTTCAAAGGTTTCTAATTGGCCAGCCTGGACTGCAAAAGTGGGGGTAAATCGGCCCTCGTCAATTTGAAACAGCGGTGGCGCTTTATTTGTCCAGTGATCGACCGGGTTCTTCTTCCAGTATTGCAGCCACTGAGAAGATAGCCCATCAACATCCTGAACCGACTCTGCCAGCTCTTTAAACAGCTTTGGCCGGCGCTTGAGTATTCGCCATGATTCCTGGGCAAGCTCCGGCAATTCCGGAGCCTGCCGCCAGCCACCAAGCTGCTGGAACGCTTCAAGCAAAATCATCTTGAAGGACTTGGTCATTGAGGTGGTCTCCACCTCAACCAGAAAACGTTCCTGTTCAACCAACAGGATAGCTTCGATTTCTGTGAGATCGCCTACATCGTTCAGCAAGCCAAACCAACTGCCGTGTTGCTTGCGGGTCTGAGTGAGGCTGGCCCCGAAGTGATAGTACTCAGTGAGGGTTGGACGGCGACCAAGCGTGTCTTTCAGTGCCTGGTAGTCCTTTTCAGCCCCTCTCTGGTCGAGTCCTTTCAGGAAGTCGATCACTTCCAGGTCGTAATTGATGAAGCACCCATCTGGCAATTCCAGCCTGTTTTCCTGGGCCTTACGGGCAAAGTCCGCCAACTGGCGGTGGTTCATGGCCTGTCCCATCAGTGCCTGCGGCTTATGCAGAAAGCTCTGGTGGTTGCCGACGAAGTCCAGAATGACTAATTTGTCTTTCCCCGAGCTACGCCGCAACCCTCGACCAATCTGCTGAAGGAAAAGAACCTTGGATTCTGTTGGGCGCAGCAGCAACACCGTATCGATGGCCGGCAAATCGACCCCTTCGTTGAACAGATCAACTGAGAAAATGATCTCCAGTTGTCCATCCTCCAACATCTCAAGTGCCTCGCCACGAGACATGTCGGATTCACCATGAACGGCTGCCGCAGCTACGCCCTGTCGGGTGAATTGTGCCGCCATGAAATCTGCGTGCTGTCGAGACACACAGAAGGCCAATGTCCGGCTTTGACAGTGCTGTCGCCATACACTCAGTGCATGCCTGGCGCGCCCCAAAGTGGCCAGCTTGTGAGCAAGAAAATTGGGATCAAACTTACCATTGCGCCAAGGAATCTCCGTGTAGTTAACGGTATCGTCATAAATGCCATGGTAATGAAATGGCACAAGAAAATGACCTCGGACACCGTCAAATAGAGGGTACTCGTAGACCAGATTATCGTCACATAGTGACAGAATATCGGAACGGTCCGTCCGATCAGGTGTTGCCGTCAACCCCAACAGAAACTGCGGGGCAAAGTAACTGAGCAGTCGGTGATAGGTCGGCGCGGACGCATGGTGAAACTCATCCACCACAATATAATCAAAGTGCTGTGGACTGAACCTTTCGAGATGAGCATCTTTACCCAGGGTCTGAACTGAGGCGCAAAGAATGTCCACTGAACGATCCCGTTGCTTGCCCATATAAAAGCCAACACGACTTTCGGGCTTGATGCGGAGGTAGGTCTCCGCAGCCTGATAGAGAATTTCCTCACGATGGGCAACAAACAGCACCCGACGGGCGCCCATTTGCACCGCATCAAAGGCAGAGAGCCAGGTTTTCCCCAGCCCCGTTGCCAATACCACTAATCCTCTGCGGTATCCCTCCTCACGGGTTTGCTCTAACGCTTCCAGCGCAGCTACCTGGACTTCATTTGGCTCAGGTGCCGGCTCCTGCTCAGTGCTACCCGGCGCCACCGGTTGGGGCGGGGGCACTCTTCGTTTGGCATATTCATCAATCCACCGATCTGTCAGCGGAACCACATTGGGATGCTGAAACAACTCTTCAAACCGGCTGACCGCTTCGAGATAACCGACATCCGGCGGAAAATCCACCTGATAATTCCACTCCAGACCATCCTGCAGGGCCTGCCGGCTTATGTTACTGGATCCAATAAAAGCCCTGCCCCAGGCCTGGTAATTGTCAGCGTGCCCGGCAAACAGATAGGCCTTCATGTGAAAGCTACTGCCCTTGCTTTGATAAATGCTTACCTGGGCACCATGCTCCTGCAAAAGGATCAACTTACGTAACGCTTCCGGATCAGTAATGTCCAGATAATCGCTGGTGAGAATGCGCAGGCTAGCTGGTGAAGAAGCACGCTGTAAGGCACTGACCAGGTCAGGGAATAAGAGATTCAAGCCGGTTGTTTTGACAAAGGCGACGGCCATATCCACCTGATCAGCGGATTTAATGGCCTGGCACAGCTTTGGCAGGAAGTGATGCTTCTTGCCACCCGTGGTCAATTGTTTATGGGGTGCCAGCTGTTTGCTTAGGAGGATGTTCAGCCATTGCTCATCGCGACCTGGACGTTGGTCATCTGTGCACCACAGACGGCATGCTTCCAGCTCAGACAAGCTATGTGCCCACTGTTCAACCAACGTCTCGTTGGCATCAGTAAAGTGCCGGCCATGGTGCTCACGTTCACCTGAGCCAACCTTGAAACTCATATAAAACGCACCGCCGGGCTTCAGGGCACGCCACAAACGCTCAATCGCATCAGGAACCTCAGACACAGGAAGATGCAATAGGCTGGCACAAGCCCAAATACCATCGTAGGCACTGAGTTCAGACACGTCGGAAAACGTGCGATGCTGGACCGACAACTTGGTCTTCTGAGAGGCGAGAGCGGCTATCGACTTGGAACCATCAAATGCAGTTACTCGGTATCCGTGCTGATTGAAATACAAGGCATCCCGGCCAGAACCGCAACCTGCGTCTAAAATATGACCACCCTCGGAGATCATCGGTAGGAATTCATTGTAGAGTTCGTTCATTGCGACCCCAAATGTCGACTCTACAAACGCTGCGGCATTATTTTCGTAATAGCCTAGCGTATCTGGCATTAGGTGGTTTCCTTACTACTAGTTTGTACCTTATTTATCGATAGACCAGGTTAGCAGGTGGTTATCTATTGGCCAACTGCCATCATTACCCTTCTTCCCGTGTAGCTTTATTGTTGCTGTGAGCTGCGACAAATATTGTCGCCATAATGTTGTAGGGTTGTGCTACGTAGATAGAAAACAGGCAGCGTGCCCTACCAGTTGAAATATCGCCCATGCGGAAGCGGAGAATCGATGCCATACCCGATAGAACACAAACTTGTTATCGCCGTTGCTTCCAGCGCACTGTTTGATCTGGCGGAGTCTGATCGTGTTTTCAGGGAACAGGGTGAGAAGGCGTACCGACAGTATCAGGAAGCTCATCTGGACAAGCCGTTGGACAAAGGCGTTGCCTTCCCGTTTGTGCGGCGCTTCCTGAGCGTGAATCAGAAGTTTCCGGAGCAGTGTCCGGTGGAGGTAGTACTGCTGTCTCGCAACTCGGCGATTACAGGCAAGCGTGTATTCCACTCCATTCATCATCACGGCCTGGATATTACGCGCGCGGCATTCCTGGAGGGCAAATCGCCCTATGCCTATATTCCAGCGTTCAACGCGGCTCTGTTTCTGTCAGGGAATGAGAACGATGTGCTTCAGGCGATTGATTATGGCCATCCGGCCGGTACTGTTCTGCCAAGCCAGGTTGTTGACGACACCGATGATGCCGAACTCCGTATTGCCTTCGACTTTGACGGCGTAATTGCCGATGACGCTTCCGAACGGGTATACAAAGATGGTTCTCTGGAGGAATTTCAGGAGCACGAAACATCGCGATCCCACATACCCCACAATCCTGGCCCACTGGGAGGTCTTTTCCGCAAACTTGCTCACTTGCAGCAGCTCGAAGATCAGGCGGTCGCTGAGGATCCGGACTACCGCAGAGTGCTTCGGACCGCTATCGTGACGGCCAGGAATGCCCCTTCACATGAGCGGGTAATTACCACCCTGGAACACTGGGGCGTGAACGCCAACGAGGTTTTCTTCCTGGGTGGCATGAAAAAAGACCGGATTCTGAGTGTGCTCAAGCCTCACATGTTTTTTGATGATCAGCGGTCGCACCTGGAGTCTGATGCCGGGGATATTCCGATGGTGCATATTCCGTTTGGGGTGGCTAATTTGGGGTAAAGGTCCGTTCTCCATGGAAGATCCTCCAATCTATGGAGGATCTATTAACCACTTCACGCGACAAAAAATGTCGCAGTCAAAACAGGAATTCCGGACCAACGCTGAACACGTTGATATCGGCTTCTCCAGTTTCATCCTCATCGCCGACATTCAGCAACAGGTCCCAATCCGCTCTGAGCCGAACAGTTTCCGAGACGTCATAGCTGACCCCGAGACCCGTTCGGAAAGCCACCCCGGTATCGTCGTCACTGTCCGAAAACGTCTGAAATCCATTACTTGCTGACACCTCATAATTCAGGCGCCAGAGCATCAGACCCGCTTTAGTGAATACTTTAAAGGGGCCCGTCTCCGGCATACCGAGTTGTAGCGTCGTATCAACAAAGTGGCCATTGACCGAGGCTGCGACGGCCACGCCACTGATGAAGCCTGAAACTTCCACATCATCGATATACCGGTATCCAAATTCCAGGTTCGCAAAACCATTCAGCTCGGTTCCTCCGTGGATTCGGATCGAGGGTGCGTCATCGTCGCAGGAGTCTTCCCCTCCACCACAGAAATCATCGACGGTCGCTTGCCCAACGGAAACCCCAAGATATCGAGGGTTCGCTTCAGCGGCGTAGGAATTTGAATGGGAAATTGCCGCAATCGCGACAGCCAGCACTACGTTGTATGTTTTCATTTTGACTTCCTTTTTCATGTTTACGACATTCTGGTGATTCGTCCGATCACCGTGCCCGAGACCATATCTTCACTCGGAATAACGACACATGCCGTCGCACCCGGCGAAACTGAACAGGTATGAACGAAATCGGGATTTTCAGGACTCTTGAGAAGGGGATTGCCGCGTGCGGTTCAGCCCCTTTTGAAGCGTGGTTTCGATCTCATCCCGCAACCACTCGGGTCCCAGAATGTCGCAGTGAACCGCTTGGGCCGTAAGCCACCATCGCAGATCCTGGGTATCGCCAACAGTAACGGTGATCTCAAAGGTCTGATCGTCGATTTCCCGGGTGATCTGGTCGAAGCCCAGTGGCGCTTCAATCAGGTGGTTGAGAGCAGGCTTGTCGCAGCGCAGTTCCAGGAAAACCGGTTTTTTGGACTTCAACATGCCCATGGCGCCAGAGTAAATGTAGAGGTCCAGGTCGAAGTCATCCGGCCTTTCAACGGGCTCTTCCACCAGTTCCCCGGCACTTGCTCGATGCAAGACTAGCTGGCGGATGCCTTCCCTGCCCTCTATGGTGCCAATCAGGTAAACGTTGGGATCCCGGAAGATCAGTCCGAAGGGATGAACACGAATGACCTCCGGCTCCGGCCAGTTGCGGGCCTGGTAGGTTAGCTGGCATTGATATTCCCGCAGCAGGGCTTCTGTGACGGTTTCCAGAACGTCCGCATCAATGTCCGGCCGCTTGCCTCCCAATCCCCGGTTAATAACTCTCACCCTGTTCGGCCATTGGCCCAGAGGGTTCTTTTCCCGCAGCAGGGTTCGGTGGGCTTCATCAAAGTGCGGCTTCAGATGTGACAGTGCTCTGGGCGGCAGCATGGGGCTGAGATAAGCCTTGGCCAACTCGAAGGTTAATGCGGCGGGCAGATCGATAGCCGGGATGATGTCCATGGTGGCATCCCGCTGAAACGACCAGCGAAATGGTCGGGTGTCCTCATCGACCAGTAGGGGGAAGTCAATGCTGAGTTTCTCCAGGTCCCGCTGTATCGAGCGCATGGTGACGGTAAAGCCATGATCATCAAGCCGCTCTGCCAACTCGGTGGTGGTAATCGATTTCGGAAAGCGGGGCACCATCCGGAGCATGGTGAGGTAACGAACGGCGGTGTTGGACATGGATGACTTCCCTGGCGAACAGACGCCCCCTACTATAGCAGCCAAAACGACACCCTGTGTCGCTCAACGTCCAATCTTTCGCCAAAGCACACATCAAGCCGCGTGCGGCTGCACCTCTCGGGCCACCTGCGCGGCCTTGCTTATCTGTGCCTGACGAAGCTCATACTCGGTTTGCAGATTCAGCCAGAAGCGCTCACTGGTGCCAAAGTAGCGAGCCAGCCGCAGTGCTGTGTCTGCAGTGACACCCCGCTTTTCACGGACAATCTCATTCATCCGGGTGGCCGGCACATGCAGTGCCTTGGAGAGCGCATTCACGCTCATACCCAGCGGTTCCAGATACTCCTCCCGAAGGATCTCCCCGGGATGAATGGGGCGCATACCGTTACGAGTCATAGCGCATCCTCCTCAATGGTAATCAACAATTTCAACGTCTTCCGGACCATCCTCTGTCCATCGAAAGCTCTTGATCATGCCACTCAGCGTATACCGCTTATCATTAAACAGGAATAGTGAGGTCGACGGACCGCCCAATCTTTCGCCAAAGCCTTACAGAATCCCCCCACCTATTCCTGATAAACTACGCGCCATGCAACAGTATGCCGAAGTGGACGCTCAATGAATTCAGAAAGATCAACCGCACAGTCAGCGAACAAAGCCGGAAGCTCCATACAGGAGCCATCCCGCCGCTTCTGCGTCGCCCCCATGATGGACTGGACCACCCCCCATTACCGCTACCTGGCGCGCCAACTCAGCCGGCACACCCTGCTCTACACGGAAATGGTGACCACCGGTGCGTTGATTCATGGCGATACGGCCCGTTTCCTGCGCCATGATGAGGCGGAATATCCGCTGGCGCTGCAACTGGGCGGCAGCGATGCCGGTGAGCTGGCCCATTGTGCGAAGCTGGCGGAGCAGTACGGATTTGATGAGGTGAACCTGAACGTGGGATGCCCCAGTGACCGGGTGCAGAACAATATGATCGGCGCCTGCCTGATGGGGCACCCGGACAAGGTGGCCGAGGGTGTGCGGGCGATGATCGACGCCACTGGCCTGCCGGTGACGGTCAAGCACCGTATCGGGATTGACGGGCGCGAGTCCTGGGATGATCTGTGCGAGTTTGTTGAGAAGGTCGCTGCCGCCGGTTGCCGAACGTTTATTGTTCACGCCCGCATTGCCATTCTTGAGGGCCTGAGCCCCAAGGAAAACCGGGACATTCCGCCGTTGAAATACGACTGGGTGTATCGTCTGAAGGCGAAATACCCGGAGCTGGAGATCATCATCAACGGCGGCATCAAGACCTTTGAAGAATGCCATCAGCACCTGGAGCACACGGATGGCGTCATGCTGGGCCGTGAGGCGTACCACAACCCGTGGCTGCTGACAGGCGTTGATCCCGAGTTCTTCGGCGAAGTGACACCGGTACAAAGCCGCCATGATGCCCTGCGAGCCATGCTTCCCTTTATACAGAGTGAGCTGGAGCGGGGCGTATTCCTTACACACATGTCACGTCACCTGTTGGGACTGTTCCATGGCCAGCCCGGTGGCCGCCAGTTCCGCCGCTACATCAGCGAGAATGCCCATAAACCCGGGGCCGGGCTGGAGGTCATCGAGGAGGCCCTGGCCAGGGTTCGGGAACCCGCGGAACCAACGATAGCCTCTGCTTAATCGGATCTATACGTTTTGTTGTCTTGTTCCTGTCAGAGCAGCCCGTTATTGTAGGGAAAACAACTGAGACACGACGACAGGACAACGAATGACCAGCAAGCTCGAACAATTGAAAGCCATGACCACGGTGGTGGCCGATACCGGTGATCTGGATGCCATCGCCCAGTGGCGCCCCGAAGATGCCACCACCAACCCGTCCCTGTTGCTGAAAGCCGCTGCGTCAGACGCCTATCGCCCGATGCTGGACAAGGCGGTTGCCATGGCGAGCCGGCAAGGCGGCTCTGACGCCGAGCAACTGGGCTACGCCACAGATGCCCTGGCCGTGCTGGCCGGGCGCGAGATTCTGGAACTGATTCCCGGCGTAGTCTCCACCGAGGTGGACGCACGCCTGTCTTTCGACACGGATGCCACTCTGGCCCGTGCCCGCAGACTGATCGACCTGTACCGGCAGCAAGGCGTGGATACCAGCCGGGTGCTGATCAAGATTGCCTCCACCTGGGAAGGCATTCGCGCGGCGGAGCAGTTGGAGAAAGAAGGCATTCATTGCAACCTCACCCTGCTGTTTTCGTTCGTGCAGGCAGCCGCCTGTGCCGATGCCGGTGCCTTCCTGATTTCGCCGTTCGTAGGCCGTATCCTGGACTGGCACCTGGCCCACAGCGATCGGGACAGCTTCCCGGCAGCGGAAGATCCCGGCGTCCAGTCTGTGTCCCGCATCTATAATTACTACAAGGCCAACGGTTTCAAGACCGTGGTGATGGGCGCCAGCTTCCGCAACCTTGGTGAAATCGAGATGCTGGCCGGCTGTGACCGCCTGACAATCAGCCCTGCTCTGTTGCAGGAGTTGAAAGATGATACCGCGCCGCTGAAGTGCCAGCTGTCACCAGCTACTGCCACCAGCTCCGATGGGTTTGGCGCCATGGACGAACGCCTGTTTCGCTGGGAATCCAACGAAGACGCCATGGCCACCGAGAAGCTGGCAGAGGGCATTCGCCGCTTCGCAGCAGACCAGATCGAACTGGAAGGCCGGGTCAGGCAACTGGCAAAAGCGGCGTAACGGCCGTGCATTAACAGGAGAAGGAGTACCCTTCAGGTCATGATCGAACGTCTGAAGCAGTTATTTGCCCCCACTGAGGAAGCCCGGGAAGCGCCGGACCGACATTCGCTGGCAGTGGCCGCGACAGCACTGATGGTCCAGCTCTCGCGGATCGACAACAACGAGGATGAACGGGAACTGCAGACCATTGTGGATTGCGCCGTGAATGCCCACGAGGTCACTCGGGAAGAAGCTGAGGAAATCCTCCAGGATGCCCTCAGCCATGCAGATGACGCCACATCACTGTACGAATTTACTGGCCAGATCAATGAGCATCTGGACCAGACCGCAAAGCAAACCCTGCTGGAGAGCATCTGGCGGGTGGCGTTTGCCGATGGCCGCATCGACAAATACGAGGAACACCTGATTCGCCGCATGGCCGATTTGCTGCATCTTAATCACCGCGAATACATGCAAGCTCGCCATCGTGCGGAAGGCGCGGACTGACTGTTAAAGGAGCCAACATGCTAGCCATCCTCCACCCCGATACACCACTGGACAGTGACGCCTACCGGCAAACCATGCATTTCCTGGAAAACCTGCCGGGGGTTTCGGTTCGGGTTCATGAGGTTCAGGGCGCCAGCCAGCGGCTGACGGAAATTTACCTTCTGGGTGACACCAAATCCCTCGACAAAGAGGAGATTGAAGCGCTGCCGGCGGTGGAGCGGGCTATCCGCATCTCCGATGACTACCGTATCCTGGGCCGCCACCGGGACGACAAACGCCAGAGCGGCTTTACCTACAACGGGGTGGAGTTCAGTCAATTCAACCTGAACATATTCGCCGGGCTGTGCGCCGTCGACGTACCCGAACACGTGGAAATGATGATGCAGGCCCTGGAGGAGCATGGCGAGGTCTGCACCCGCATGGGCGCGTACAAGCCGCGCACCAACCCCTATTCTTTCCAGGGGCATGGCAAAGGCTGCCTGCCTTGGGTGTTCGAAAAGGCGGGCAAACATGGCATCAAGGTGATTGCCATGGAAATCACCCATGAGAGTCACATTGAGGAAATCGACACCTGCCTTGAGCAACTGGGCCGGCCCACCGGAGTCATGCTGCAGGTTGGCACCCGCAATACCCAGAACTTTGAGCTGTTGAAAGCCATTGGTCGCCAGAGCACCTACCCGGTACTGCTGAAACGTGGCTTCGGTATTACCCTGAACGAATCCCTGAACGCCGCCGAGTATCTGGCCAGCGAGGGCAACGCCAATGTCATTTTCTGCCTGCGGGGCATGAAAACCGAGGCCGGCCAGCCCCATCGCAACATGGTGGATTTTGCCCACGTGCCTGCGGTGAAGCGCCTGACGCGTATGCCCGTGTGTGTGGACCCGTCCCATTCGGTGGGTAGCCGGGAGAAATCTCCCGACGGCATTCTCGATGTCATGCATGCCACCGCTCAGGGCGTGATCGCCGGCGCCAACATGGTACTGGTGGACTTCCACCCGAAACCGGAGAAAGCCCTGGTGGATGGCCCACAAGCGCTGCTGATGAACGAACTACCAGCCTACCTGGAAGACATCCGTTTGTGTCACGACACCTGGAAAAAACGCCAGGCCATTTATCAACGCCTAAAGGAATCAGCAACAGAATGATTGTCTACGGACACCGTGGGGCCAAGGGAGAAGCTCCGGAAAATACACTGGCCGGATTTACCCATGCTTACCGCCATGGCATTCGCCACTTCGAACTGGACCTGGTGTTGTCGAAAGACGGTAAGCCGGTAATTATCCATGACCTGACGGTGGATCGCACCACGGGCCAGAAAGGCGCTGTCGCCAACTACACTGCCAACGAACTGGCAGAAATGGATGCGAGAGGAAGCGTGACGCCATGGTCGACCAAAATCGGCATACCCAGCCTGGAAGCCCTGCTGGATGAGTTTGCTGACCTCGAACACCTGCAGCTTGAGGTCAAGAAGGACAATCGGCAACGGTTGAACATCCTCTGTAACCGCCTGACGGAAATCATTCAGCGCCGGAGCCTGCATTCACGGGTCACGGTGACCTCATCGGATGTGTGGTTCCTGCAACAGATTCGCCGACGGGACAAGAACATCTCTATTGGCCTGGTCGCCGAGCGCAAGTTCCCCCGACCGGTCAACGTGGCTTCGCGACTTCATTGCCAGTACCTCTGCGTGAACTGGAAAATCTGCTCAAAAGCCATGGTGGATGAAGCCCATCGGCGAGGCATGCACGTATCGGCGTGGACCGTGAACCGTATTCACGACATGCTGGAACTGGAGAAGTTCGGCGTCGACAGTATCATCTCCGACTACCCCACCAGTACCCGCATGTATTTCGACAACCGCGCGAATTCGGTCCTCAGCCTTCCCCACAACGACACGCTCAAGGAAGCGACCGAATCAGAAGATCCGGTTCAGTCCGTTTAACGCCGCCACCCGATAGGCTTCTGCCATGGTTGGGTAGTTAAACGTGGTGTTGATGAAATAGTTCAGGGAATTGGCTTCCCCTTCCTGATTCATGATGGCCTGCCCGATATGGACGATCTCGGCCGCCTGGTCACCGAAGCAATGGATACCCAGAATTTCACGGGTTTCCCGGTGAAACAGGATTTTCAACATGCCCACAGCTTCGCGAGTGATCTGGGCACGGGCCAGATCCTTGAAGAACGCCTGGCCAACCTCGTAAGGCACCTTGGCTTCGGTCAGCTCACGCTCGGTCTTACCCACCGAGCTGATCTCGGGAATGGTGTAGATACCGGTCGGCACATCCGATACATAGCGGAAGTATTCGTCATGCAGGATGTCGGAAGACGCGGAGCGGCCCTGATCGTAGGCAGCACTGGCCAGGCTTGGCCAGCCAATCACATCACCGGCGGCGTAGATGGTATCCACTTCGGTGCGGTAGTGTTCGTTCACGGCCAGTTGGCCACGGCCGTTGGGCACCAGGCCGACGTTCTCGAGACCCAGCTTTTCGGTATTACCACTGCGTCCGTTACACCACAGGAAGGCATCGGCACGGATTTTCTTGCCGGACTTCAGGGAAAGCACTACGCCATGGTCATCGCCATCAACCGACTCGTATTCCTCGTTGTGACGAACCAGAACACCGTTATTGCGCAGGTGATAGCTCAAGGCGTCTGAAATCTCATCATCCAGGAACGTCAGCAGGCGGCTGCCAGGGTTAATCAGATCAACCTTTACGCCCAGGCCGGCAAAGATGGACGCATATTCCGAACCGATCACACCGGCACCGTAGATAATCAGGGTGCGGGGGGTGTGAGACAGGTTCAGGATGGTATCGGAGTTATAAATCCTGTGGTGACGGAAATTCACATCCGGCGGAAGGTAAGGCCTGGACCCGGTGGCAATGATCGCCTGTTTGAAGTGCAGTGTCTCAACAGACTTGCTACCGCGAACTTCTATGCGGTGCTCGTCCAGAAAGGACGCGCGACCGTTGATCAGCTCCACCCGGTTACGGGCATAAAACTGGGTTCTCAGTTTTACCTGCTTGTCGATCACCTTCTGGGCGTTCTGAAGTACCCGTGGAAAAGAAAACCAGCGGGGTTCGCCAATGTCCCGGAACATCTGATTGGTATTGAAGGTGATGATCTGCTTTACAGAATGACGCAGTGCCTTGGAAGGAATGGTCCCCCAGTGGGTGCAGTTACCACCAACGGTGGGTTTGTCTTCGATGATCGCGACACGCTTACCGTGTTTCGTCGCATTCATCGCTGCGCCTTCTCCGGAAGGACCAGCGCCGATAACGACGACGTCGTAATGATGCTCTGCCATGCGTGCAGTGACTCCTTATGTACGCCGTATAAATGTGCTTGTAGTTATGGAAACGAAGTTAGCGATCCCCAGCCTTGGTGGCATCGTAACTCAACGCTTCAGCAGACTTGCCTTCGTTGGCAAGGCGCTCGTTTTCTTCTTCACACTTTTGCGTGTTACCGCCACAGATATCACAGGACTTGCTGATACCCAGAGCTCCGATACCGCCGCAGGTGCCGCTGATTGGCTTGCGACCGAAAATGACACCGATCGACATGGCAGCCACCAGCAAGGAAACAATCAGTAAAACCAACAGAAAGGTACCCATAAGCCCTCCCCTAGTCTGTAAGGTACGCCGTGAACGCGGGTGTGTAATGAACCTCAAACCCGTTATCACTTCGTACGATGAAATAAGCCGCTATGTTTTCACGGGTAGCCAGTGCCTGTGCCCGCTCATACCCCATAACGTTGAAACCGGTCGCCAGCGCATCAGCCAGCATGGTGTTGTCAGCGATCACGGTCACGGAAGCAAGGTTGTGCCGAATTGGCTTACCTGTCTCAGGGTCAATTGTATGTGAATAGCGACGGCCTTCCGATTCGTAATAGTTACGATAATCCCCGGACGTCGCCATCGCCTGGTGATCCAGTGCCACAACACGGTTAATCTGGCGGCGCTCAGACACCGGCTGCTCAATGGCCAGACGCCAGGCATCGCCATCGGGTTTTCGACCGTTAACGCGAACTTCCCCACCAATTTCCACCAGATACGCTTCCACGCCCGCCTCTTCCAGATAGCGGGCAACAGCATCTACGCCATAGCCCTTGGCAATCGCCGACAGATCAATATACTGGGGGCGATCACTTCTGAAGGCAGGTGGTTCTGGCCTTAACTCGATGTTCTCATAGCCTGTGGCATCAAGCCTTGATTTAAGTTCCTCTTCTTCGGGAACCATGTCCGGCCTGGCCTCGGGCCCGAACCCCCACAGGTTAACCACCGGACCGATAGTGACATCAAAGGCGCCATCGGTAAGACTGGCCACTTGAGTCGCCACGGCGAGTACTTCGTAGAGGGGCTCCGAGAGCTCGATCCATTGCGATTGATCCTCCCGACGGTTAAGCCGGGAAAGCTCCGAATCCTCGCGCCAGGTTGACATGGACGCATCCACATCTTCAAGAACCTGCTCTATGCCACTACCCAGAGTCTCAAGGCGGGACTCATTATCAGTCAATACGACGTTGATATGGTACTGGGTGCCAAACACCGGGCCGGCAATTTCCCAGACTTTTTTCTCTGACTCAAACGAACAACCCGCCAGCGCGGCAACACCCAGCGCCATAAAGACGCTGAGCATTACCCCCCTGGCGGGCCAGAACATGCGGGATGTCATCTTGGTAGATTACCCTCCGAAGTCATCCAGCATGATGTTCTCGTCCTCAACACCAAGATCCTTCAGCATCTTGATCACGGACGCGTTCATGATTGGGGGCCCACACATGTAGTACTCACAGTCTTCAGGCGCGGGATGGTCCTTCAGATAGTTTTCATACAGCACGTTGTGGATGAACCCCGTGGGGCCTTCCCAATTGTCTTCGGGTAGCGCATCGGACAGTGCCACGTGCCACTCAAAGTTGTCGTTTTCCTCGGCCAGACCGTCAAAGTCTTCCACGTAGAACATCTCGCGGACACTTCGTGCACCGTACCAGAAGCTGATCTTGCGCTTGGAGTTCAGACGCTTGAGCTGATCAAAGATATGGGAACGCATCGGTGCCATACCCGCACCACCGCCAATGAACACCATTTCAGCATCGGTCTTCTTGGCGAAGAACTCACCAAACGGCCCCATCACGGTCACTTTGTCACCCGGCTTCAGGTTGAACACGTAGCTCGACATGATGCCCGGCGGATAATCCGTTCCAGGAGGTGGTGTGGCAATACGGATGTTGAACTTGAGCACACCCCGCTCTTCCGGATAGTTCGCCATGGAATAGGCGCGGATGGTCTCTTCCTTGTTGATCGCCTTGTAACGCCAGATGTTGTGCTTGTCCCAGTCCTCGTGGAACTCCTCTTCGATAGCGAAATCCTTGAAATCGATCTCGTAGGGAGGGCACTCCAACTGCACGTAACCACCAGCACGGAAGTCAACTTCCTCGCCTTCGGGGAGCTTCAACACCAGTTCCTTGATGAAGGTCGCCACATTGTGGTTGGAGATAACCTCGCATTCCCACTTCTTGACGCCAAAGAACTCTTCCGGCACCTCAACCTTCATGTCCTGCTTGACAGGGACCTGACAGGACAAGCGCCAGCCTTCTTTTTCTTCACGATTCGTGAAATGGGTCTTTTCCGTTGGCAGCATCGCGCCGCCGCCTTCCAGAACCTTACACTTACACTGGGCACAGGTACCGCCACCGCCACAGGCTGATGACAGGAAAATGCCACTGTTTGCCAACGTACCCAGAAGTTTGCCACCCGCTTCCGTAGTCAGGGTGTGTTCCGGGTCGTCATTGATTTCGATAGTCACATCACCGGTGCTTACCAGCTTGGAACGGGCCGCGAGGATAATCGCGACCAACGCCAGTACGATAACGGTGAACATGACCACGCCGAGAATAATTTCTGTACTCATGGTCTCGCCTTTTCGTTAAACCGAATCACCGGGTTGATTACAGTGAAATACCTGAGAATGACATGAAGCCCAGGGACATCAGACCAACAGTAATGAAGGTGATACCCAGGCCACGCAGACCGTTCGGCACGTCGCTGTATTTCAATTTCTCACGGATACCGGCCAGGGCAACAATGGCCAGCGCCCAGCCCAAACCGGCACCGAAGCCGTACACCACACTCTCACCAAAGGTGTAGTCCCGCTCAACCATGAACAGCGACGCGCCAAGGATGGCGCAGTTCACTGTAATCAGCGGCAGGAACACACCCAGCGCGGCGTATAGCGCGGGGATGTACTTGTCCAGCACCATTTCCATGATCTGAACAATCGCGGCAATAACACCGATGTAGGTCAACAGGCCGAGAAAGCTCAGGTCAACATTGGAGAGACCGGCCCACTCGAGCGCACCTTCGCGGAGAATGCTGTTATACAGCAAGTTGTTCACCGGCACGGTAACGGTGAGCACGACCACCACGGCAATACCGAGACCAACAGCCGCCTCAATCTTCTTGGAGATCGCCAGGAAGGTACACATCCCCAGGAAGAAGGCCAGAGCCATGTTCTCAACGAAAACGGCCTTCAGAATCAAGCTGATATAATGTTCCATCAGAAGGCCTCCTTGGCGGTGTGGCGAGACATCTTGTAGTCGGGCTCTTCAATCTGCTCCGGTTTCCAGGTACGCAGGCCCCAGATCGCCAGACCAATGATGAAGAATGCGCTCGGCGGCAGCAGCAAGAGACCGTTCGGCACATACCAGCCACCTTCGTTCACCACCGGCATCAGTGAGATACCAAACAGTGACCCCGCGCCCAGAAGTTCACGGAAGAACGCAACGAAAATCAGCAGTACCGAGTAGCCCAGACCGTTACCGATGCCATCAAGGAAGCTCAGCCACGGGCCGTTCTTCATGGCGAAACCTTCCGCGCGCCCCATTACGATACAGTTGGTGATGATCAGACCAACGAATACCGAAAGCTGCTTGGAAATCTCGTAGGCATAGGCCTTTAGTATCTGGTCAACCACGATAACCAATGACGCAATGATGGTCATCTGTACGATGATCCGGATGCTGCCCGGAATCTGTGCGCGGACCAGAGACACCGCCAGGTTGGAAAAAGCAGTTACAGAAATAACCGCCATGCACATAACCAGCGTAACGTTCATGCTGGTCGTGACAGCCAGCGCGGAACAGATACCGAGAATCTGCAACGCGATCGGGTTGTTACTGAAAATCGGTTCGAAGAGAACCTGTTTGGCTGAAGCGTCTGCCATGATCAGACCTCCCCTTCACGAAGTTTTTTCAGGAACGGTGCATAGCCACGGTCACTCATCCAGTAGTTAACCAGCTGTTCCACACCGCGGCTCGTCAGGGTCGCACCGGAGAGCGCATCAACCTTATGCTCCCTGTCAGCAGCATCGGAGCTTACGCCACCTTTAACCAGACGAATCTGGGGCTCTTCCAGCTCATCACCATACACTTCCTTACCGACCCACTGACGTTTCCAGCGGGGATTGTCCACTTCACCACCAAGACCCGGGGTCTCAGCGTGAGCGTAGAATCCGAGCCCTTCAATGGTGTTGGCATCGCCTTCCAGGGAGACAAAGCCGTACAGGGTGGACCACAGACCGTACCCATGCACCGGCAGAACCACCCGCACCAATTCACCGTTTTCAGAGAGCGTGTAAATCTTGGCCACGTTCGGACGGCGCTTGATACCCGCCTTGTCTTCCGACGACGGGATATTGGTGGACATGGCAGGATCAGAGGCCGCTTTGTACATGTCGTACTTCATCGGATCCTCTACACCGACCTCGGATGGCTCAACGTAATCACCACTGTCCAGATCCAGCAAACGTACGTCAAACCTGGAGAAATCCTCCTCGATCTCGTCAGCGCTTGCACCTTCCTTCAACATACCGGCAGCCGCCAGGATATTGGTTTTGATATCCAGATTCTGGTTCTTGATCTGTGCCGGCCTGAGAGACACCGCGGCGGTGGAAACCACTACCGAGAAGACAATACTCAGTACCAGGGCAACAAGCAGAGTTCTGGAGACGGTTTCTTTAGCTTTAGCCACGAGCGAGCCTCCGTTTGATGTTGGCCTGAACCACGTAGTGATCCATCAGCGGTGCGAACAGGTTGGCGAACAGAATGGCCAGCATGATGCCTTCCGGAAACGCAGGGTTAATGACACGAATCAGCACCGTCATCACACCCACCAGGATACCGAAACACCAGCGCCCCGTGTTGGTCATGGCGGCGGACACCGGATCGGTTGCCATGAACATCATACCGAAGGCAAAACCACCCATGACCAGGTGCCAGTGCGCCGGCACATCAAACATCGGGTTGGTGTCGGAGCCCACAATGTTCAACAGCAGGGTCATGGCGATCATGCCAATCATTACGCCGCCGACGATGCGGTAAGACGCAATTTTCATTACCAGCAGGATGAGACCACCGATCAGAATTGCCAGCGTGGAGGTTTCACCCACGGAGCCCTGAATGGTGCCCATAAATGCGGACATCCAGCCAATCTGCGCCTCAAGAGCTTCCACACCACCACTGGCAGCCCAGCTCAACGCGGTAGCGCCACTGAAGCCATCCACAGCGGTCCACACGGTATCGCCGGAGATCTGCGCCGGGTACGCGAAGTAAAGGAACGCTCGGCCGGTAAGTGCCGGGTTGAGGAAGTTCTTGCCGGTACCGCCAAACACTTCCTTACCGATAACTACACCGAAGGTGATACCCAAAGCCACCTGCCACAGAGGAAGATCCGGTGGGCAGATCAGGGCAAACAACACGGAGGTCACGAAGAAGCCTTCGTTGACTTCGTGGCGGCGAACAGTGGCGAACAGCACTTCCCAGAAACCACCCACGACGAAAGTCACGAGGTAAATGGGCAGGAAATACGCCATACCGTAGACAAAATTATCCCAGATACTGGCGGCATCGTTACCCGCCAGCGCACTGATAAACGCCGTACGCAGACCACCGTCCCCCATCAGGGCATCCGGATTATCAGCCAGGAAGCTGTTGGCCTGGAAGCCGATGTTCCACATACCGAAGAACATGGCCGGGAAGGTGCACAACCACACAGTGATCATGATGCGCTTCAGGTCAACCCCGTCACGAACGTGAGCCGTGGTGGAAGTTACACTGCCAGGCGTGTAGAAAATGGTATCGACGGCTTCATACAGCGCGTACCAGCGCTCGTACTTGCCACCTTTTTCAAAGTGATGCTCGATGCCATCGAGAAACTGTCGGATTGCCATCGTATTAGCCCTCGATCTCGATTCGGGTCAGATTCTCGCGGAGAATCGGACCGTATTCGTATTTACCCGGGCACACGAAGGTACACAGCGCCAGATCTTCTTCATCCAGTTCCAGTGCACCCAGCTTCTGTGCCATTTCTGTATCACCGACAATCAGCGAACGCAGCAACTGGGTCGGCAGGATATCCAGGGGCATGACTTCTTCATACGACCCCACCGGCACCATGGCACGTTCACTGCCGTTGGTGGTGGTGGTGAAGTTGAACAGTTTGCCGCTGGCCAGCTTGGACAGGTAGATGTTCAATACCGAGAACTTATTCGGTCCCGGAGACAACCAACCCATGAACTCACGCTTGTAGCCCTCCTCCAGAACAGATATCTGGTTGGCGAATCGACCGAGGTAGGCACAGGGACCGTCACCACGACGACCGCCAAACACCGAGCCGGAGATCAATCGCACATCGCAGTCAGTGGCCACTTCGTCTTTCAGCAGTTCGTTCAGGTTGGCGCCAACGCGGGTACGTACCAGACGAGGCTTAAGCGCTTTGGGACCAGCAATGGCCACAATCCGGTCAACCGGCAGTTCACCGGTTTCAAACAACCTGGCAATGTCGATCACGTCCTGGTAGCCAATCGACCATACCACCTTGTGGCCGGCGATCGGATCAAGGTAATGGATGTGAGTGCCCACGTTACCGGCCGGATGAACGCCATCAAACTGATGCACTTCCACACTGTCGGACTTGGGAACAGGCACATCAGAGCCGGGCTTGCCGGTGACAAATACTTTGCCAGTAGTCAGCTTGCTCAGGATTTTCAGGCCATTTTCGAACGCGGCGCCGTTTTCACGGATGATAACGGTGGGATCCGCAGCCAGAGGGTTGGTGTCCATTACGGACACAAAGATGGAATGAGGCGCGGTATCGATGGCAGGCACTTTGCTGTAGGGACGTGTCCTCAGCGTGGTCCACAAACCAGACTCTACCAGATTATCAACGACCTGCTGGCGCTCCAGGCCGGCCAGGTCTGCCTCGTTGTAGCGGGCAAAGGTCTCGGCATCGTCGCCATCGATTTCGATGACAATCGACTGGAAAACACGACGCTCACCACGATTGATTTCTTTTACCACACCGGCAGCCGGGGAGGTATAACGCACGCCTTCGGTCTTCTTGTCCGTGAACAGCAGCGTACCGCGCTTGACACGGTCTCCCTCTTTAACAGCCATCGTCGGCTTCATGCCGTTATAGTCAAAACCGATCAACGCCACATGGCGAACGGGTTTGCCGTCAGTAATGGTCTGTTCAGGAGCGCCGCTGATGGGAAGATCCAGGCCTTTTTTGATCTTAATCATTAGCCTCGTCCAATCATCAGAAACTATTCGATGGATTTGCAACGTCGGTCCCTATGGCCCAGATCCCCTTTTTCGGGATGCACCAGGATGGCTGCACCGACGCAGCGAAAGCTTAGAGGTTGAGATTCACCTTGCTTTCGACAAAAGGGAAAGATGAGAAACGGGTGCCAGACGTACCCAAAATCGCGCCAATTATAAAGATTAAGTCATCCTATTTCCACCAGAAACCCGGCGGAGTTTGTGCCCGAACGTAACACAACCATGGTGAATTTCGGGCCAAAAAGAAACCCCGGCAGCATAGGCTGGCGGGGTTTCTGACCAATTTGCCATTGTTACAGCAGCGTCATACGCTCCGTAACGACGGCCGCGCTACGACCAAGGTATCAGTCACGGGCGCGCTTCGGGAAGATCGGGTAAGTCACGCCAGCCATCTGGCTGACGCAGCGAACCACCTGGGCACTGTAGCCAAACTCGTTGTCGTACCAGACGTACAGGATCACGCGCTTGCCACCGGCGATCGTCGCCTGGGCATCAACAATGCCAGCGTGGCGCGACCCCACGAAGTCAGTGGACACAACCTCCGGAGAGTTCACGAAATCGATCTGCTTTTGCAGCTCGGAGTGCAGTGCCATCTCGCGCAGATAGTCATTAACTATATCTACGTCCACTTCCTTCTTCAGGTTGAGATTCAGGATTGCCATGGACACATTCGGCGTCGGAACACGGATTGCATTCCCGCTCAGCTTACCTTTCAGTTCCGGCAACGCCTTGGCAACCGCCTTGGCGGCTCCAGTCTCGGTGATAACCATGTTCAGCGCCGCACTGCGACCACGACGACTGCCTTTGTGGTAGTTATCGATCAGGTTCTGGTCGTTGGTGTAGGAGTGGACTGTCTCGACATGCCCATCCTCGATACCAAACTCATCGTTGATTGCCTTCAGGACCGGTGTAATGGCGTTAGTGGTACAGGAAGCCGCCGACAGAATCTTG
Source organism: Marinobacter sp. (assembly GCA_022014155.1). GTDB lineage: Bacteria > Pseudomonadota > Gammaproteobacteria > Pseudomonadales > Oleiphilaceae > Marinobacter. Next base: position 25,650 of record JAKLLS010000012.1, read on the forward strand.
TCCTCGTCGGTGATCCAATCGCTGTTGATACCATAAACGATGTTCTTGATATCACCCTTGCCCGGAGCGGTCAGGATGACACGGCTGACACCCTTGGACTTCAGGTGCAGACCGAGGCCGTCCTCGTCACGCCAGATACCGGTATTATCAACAACAATGGCGTTATTGATTCCGTACTGGGTGTAGTCCACCTGGTCCGGTCCTTTCGAGTAGATCACCTTGATGTAATTGCCGTTAGCGATCAGCGCCGAATTTTCCTCATCCACGGTGATGGTGCCATCAAAGGGACCATGCACGGAGTCACGACGCAGCAGACTGGCACGCTTCTCCAGATCGTTCTCGGCACCGCCCTGGCGAACCACAATGGCGCGCAGGCGCAGGTTGTTACCGCCACCGGCTTTCTCGATCAGGATACGGGCCAGCAGACGACCGATGCGACCGAAACCATACAGGACCACGTCCTTGGTGCCATTTCCGGCATCTTCCTCGGACTGGGCCGCATACTGCCCTACAACCGGACCAATCTCGCGGTTCAGGAAATCTTCCAGTGAGCCACCCTCGGCCTTGAATTTAACCGCCAGCTTGCCGATATCCACGTGGGCACGCCCGAGGTCCATCTTGTCCATGGCCTGCAGGATAGGCAGTGTATCGTGCACGGACAGCTCGCTGTCTTCCACCTGGCGGACAAAGCGGTGAGCACGAATAATACCGATAACCGACTGATTGATGATGGCGCGACCGTATACGGAGGTGACCACATTATTCTTACGGTAAAGACGGCCGATCAGCGGAATCATGGCTTCCGCAGTGGATTCTCTTTCGGTCCAGTTAGACAGGTGTTGGTTAATCTGTTCGTGACTCACGCTTGAACCTCTGCAGTTGGCACTTGGAAAAGTTGGGCGCATATTATCCAATTTAAAATGCCAGACCGCAAATACTGCCGACATCCCCACCATGACAGTTACCCTTACGACCGGTAGAATACGGCGCCTTGCCGCCCCGGACTTCAATTGCAGGAGAAGACAAACGCCCATGACTGACGGTGCATCCTCACAACGCTCCCGCCCTGCCCTGGTGGCACCGGATTTCCCGGCAAAGGCAGCAGACCATCGCACATGGGGCCAATTGCACGGCAGTAGCGATGCACTGGCCATTTGTGAGAGCGCGAACCGGCATCAGGGCCTGACCCTGGTCATTACCCGCAGCACCGATGAGGCCATTCGCCTGGAACAGGCCATGCGCTTCTACCTCGGCCTGCCCGCGGAAGAAGACGGCAGTACCGTCACCCATAGCGGACTTGAGCTGCTATCACTGCCTGACTGGGAAACCCTCCCGTACGACCTGTTTTCGCCGCACCAGGATATTACCTCCCGCCGAATCCGCACCCTACACCGCTTGCCATCAACCCGGCATGGTGTGCTGGTCGTCCCGGCCCGTACCTTGATGCATCGCCTGCCTCCGGCTCATTACCTGCAGGGCAACACCTTGCTGCTAGAGGTGGGCCAGACACTGGACATTGACGACTGGCGCCTGCAACTGGAATCCGCTGGCTATCGCCACACCGAGAACGTCTACGAACACGGCGAGTACGCGGTTCGCGGCGCCATTCTGGATATTTTTCCGATGGGCGCGACGCAACCGTACCGGATCGACCTTTTTGATGACGAAATCGAAACCCTGCGGACCTTTGACCCGGAATCCCAGCGTTCCATCGATCGCATCGACAAGATCGAACTGCTGCCGGCCAACGAATTCCCATGGAACAAGGAAGCCCGATCCGGCTTTCGCAACCGCTGGTTTGAGCACTTCCCCAACGCCGACAAGGACGCGCCGATTTACCAGGATGTAAGCCACGGCATTACACCTCCGGGCATCGAGTACTACCTGCCGCTGTTCTTTGATGAAACGGCGACACTGTTTGACTACATGCCCGATAGCACCCATGTCTTCACCGCTGACGGTCTGAACGATTCCATTGCCCACTTCGATACGGAGACACGGGCGCGATATGAAGACCGACGCCACGACCGTCTGCGCCCGATCCTGCCACCCACCGAACTGTTCCTGCAGCAGGAGGAACTGTTCGGCCAGCTCAAGCGGTTTCCCCGGGTCACCGTCACAGCCAACACCGCAAGCAACGCCGGCGCTGAAAATTGCATTACCAACGAACTGCCCGATGTCGCCATGGACGGTCGCGCAGCAGATCCCGCGGCCCATCTGAAGCGGTTTATCCAGGAATTTGGCGGCCGTGTGCTCCTGTGCGCCGAGTCCTCCGGTCGCAGGGAGGCGCTGATCGACAATCTCGCCGATCACAACGTGAAACCGACCACCCTGGACAGCTGGCAGGCCTTCCTGGAGGACAGGGACTGCACTCTGGGCATTACCATTGCCCCCATGGAGCAGGGCCTGGTGCTCCCAGACGAGCAGCTGGCACTGGTCACCGAAACCGCGCTGTTCGGCGAGCGGGTATTGCAGCGCCGACGCCGGGAAAAACCCACGGAAGTCGACGATTCCGGGTACCGCGACCTGTCGGAGCTTCGCATCGGTGCGCCCGTGGTTCATATCGACCACGGGGTTGGCCGTTACCATGGCCTGGAGACCATCACTGTCGACGGTGACGCCAGCGAATTCCTGATGCTCGAATACGCCGGGGGCTCAAAACTGTATGTGCCCGTTTCCAGCCTCCACCTGATTTCCCGCTACACCGGCTCAGATACTGAACACGCGCCCTTACACAAGCTGGGCACCGAGCGCTGGAGCAGCGCCAAGCAGAAAGCCCTGGAGAAGATCCGCGACACCGCCGCCGAGTTGCTGGATGTCTACGCCCGTCGCGAGGCCCGCAAGGGCTTCTCTTTCGAAGACCCCAAGGAAGCCTACCGTGCTTTCGCCGCCGGCTTCCCGTTCGAGGAAACCCCGGATCAGCAGGTGGCTATTGAGTCCGTCTTCGAGGACATGACCGGCGAACGACCGATGGACCGCCTGGTCTGCGGCGATGTCGGCTTCGGTAAAACCGAAGTCGCCATGCGTGCAGCCTTCATGGCGACGTATTCCGGCAAACAGGTAGCCGTGCTGGTACCAACCACCCTGCTGGCTCAGCAGCATTATGAGTCTTTCCGCGATCGGTTCTCGGATACGGCCGTAAACGTGGAACTGCTCAGCCGTTTTCGCAGCGGCGCCCAGACCAGCAAGGCCATGGAAGCCATTGAAAGCGGCAAGGCGGACATTGTGATCGGCACCCATAAACTGCTCCAGGGAGATATGAAGTTCAAGAACCTGGGGCTGGTGATCATCGATGAAGAACATCGCTTCGGGGTTCAGCAGAAAGAAAAGTTCAAGGCGCTACGGGCGGAAGTGGACATGTTGACGCTCACCGCCACGCCCATTCCCCGCACCCTGAACATGGCCATGGGCCACTTGCGGGACCTGTCCATCATCGCCACGCCTCCGGCGCGGCGCCTGTCGGTGAAAACCTTCGTGCGCCAGCGCGACGATGCCATGGTCAAGGAAGCCATTCTGCGGGAAATCCTGCGGGGTGGTCAGGTGTACTTCCTCCACAACGATGTGGCTACCATCCAGAAAACCGCCGAAGACCTGCGAACATTGATTCCGGAAGCGCGGGTCGGTGTGGCCCATGGTCAGATGCGGGAGCGGGAACTGGAACAGATCATGTCGGACTTCTACCACAAGCGCTTCAATGTGCTGGTGTGTACAACCATTGTGGAAACCGGCATCGACATTCCCAGCGCCAACACCATTATCATCGAACGTGCCGACAAGTTCGGCCTGGCCCAGCTGCACCAGTTGCGGGGCCGGGTTGGCCGGTCGCATCACCAGGCCTACGCCTACCTACTGACACCGCCTCCCCGATCTATCACCACCGACGCGAAAAAGCGGCTGGAAGCCATCTCCGAAGCCCAGGATCTGGGCGCCGGGTTCATGCTGGCTACCCACGACCTGGAAATTCGCGGTGCCGGCGAACTGCTGGGTGAGGAACAGAGTGGCCAGATCGAAACCATCGGCTTCAGCCTGTACATGCAGTTGCTGGATGAGGCGGTAACCGCCATCCGCGAGGGGCGCACCCCGAACGCTGATCTTCCCCTGAGCCACGGCACGGAGATGAACCTGCGCATACCGGCGCTGATCCCGGATGACTACCTGCCGGATGTGCACAACCGACTGATGCTGTACAAGCGGATTGCCAGCGTCAGCAAAAAGGACGAATTAAAAGAACTTCAGGTTGAGATGATTGATCGCTTCGGATTATTACCGGATCCGGCCAAAAACCTGATGCGTCAGACTGAACTGAGGCTCAGGGCAGAAGCCCTCGGCATCGTGAAAATCGACGCTGGCAAGGAATGGGCCAGGCTGGAATTCGGCGCCTCGACACCGGTCGATCCTCTCGTGCTGGTTAAGAAAGTGCAATCCGCTCCGGACCAGCACCGGCTCGAAGGGGCCAACAGTTTCCGGTTCCGGCTGAAGGATGCCTCAACCAGTGGTAAACTCGACAGCATTTCCGACATGCTCGGGCAGTTGACTCCCTGAAACCGAGGCACTGCCCACCAAACGACAGCAACTGATATTGTGGAGTACAGCCCTTGCGAACGCCCGGTTATACCCTGCCCGGAAAGGCACTGATCACCTTCACCGCAGCCCTGCTGGCAATGGCCCCTTTGTTTGCCAGCGCCCAGGAGAGTCGGGACAACCTCTACCGGGCAGAAATTGTCATTATTGAACGCCTTGTGGATCCCCAGAACGTTGAGGAACGCATGGCCAGCCGGATGCCCGAACCTGTCGGTAATATGGCCAAACAGATGAAGGTTATTCGTGGGGATGGCAGTGTCTCGACGTCACTCAGACTGGCACCGGAGACCGACCTGAGATTACGCTCCGCCGCGCAACGGCTTGAAAACAGCGGGCGCTACCGCGTACTGATGACCGCCGGCTGGTATCAGTCATTCCCGCCGAACTACGACGGCGAGCCAATGCAGGTTGCTGTGGGAGACTGGCTGGCAGACGCCGGTCACCGTGAGGTCGAGGGCCACATCACGATCGACCGCCAGCGCTACCTCCATGTGGGCGTGCACCTCAACCACTGGAAACCCGGCAGCTCACCCGCTTACCAGGTTCAGGGCGACGCCACCGACAATGAACTGCAACCTGCCAGCACGAAGGCCAGAGCCGAGCTTCTCACCTGGATTCGGGAAACCCGGCGGATGCGTAGTGAGGAAATCCATTTTCTCGATTCCCCCACCATCGGTGTGCTGGTATTCTTCAGGCCTGTGGAGGGCTGAGCGCTCCCAGCCCGTCCATGGATTCCTCAAGAATCTGCTTTACTCCGGACATCCCCTGCGCAATGGCGGCTTCGATCTCATCCATCGTGATGATGTGATCGGATTTCCCGGCCGCCCAGTTAACCACCAGACCCAGGCACACGTAATTCAGTCTGAGTTCTGCTGCCAGGGCGGCTTCGGGCATACCCGTCATTCCTACCAGGTCACAGCCATCCCGCTCCAGGCGAGCAATCTCCGCAGCTGTCTCCAGGCGGGGACCCTGAGTTGCGCCATAGACACCAAAATCAGAGAAAGGCAGGCCCAGTGATTTTGCTGCGTCAATCATTACAGATCTGGCGTCTTCCGCGTATGGGTACGTGAAGTCTATGTGAGTCACTTCCTCGAGGTCACCCTCGAAAAACGTACTCCCCCGCCCCCAGGTGTAATCAATGATCTGATCGGGGATAACGATATGGGCGGGCCCCATAGCCTCATGGATTCCTCCTACCGCGTTGACGCCAACCACGGTCTTGACGCCGGCCTGATGCAGCGCCCAGAGATTTGCCCGGTAGTTCACCTGATGCGGAGGGATACGATGGGGATTGCCGTGACGGGAAAGAAAGATCACTGGCTGATTGCCCAGGCGCCCCTCGACCAGGGCAGCTGAAGGCTCTCCCCAGGGGGTGCTCACTTCGCGCTGCCCGGTAATTTCAAGGCCCGACAGAGTCGTGAGCCCTGTGCCACCGATGATACCTACGGGTGCTGGTGCATTCGACTGATTCATGATGAACTCTCTCCTCCGCCGGTCGCTTCTGCAGAAGAGCCGGAATATGTGCGCTGGGCCGGGCGCGACTTGTCGGACCCCTGATCCTCATTCTCAATGGGACCACGGTCTTCATCCCTCGGAGCCGCTGCTTTCGCACTTTCCAGCCGCAAACTGTCCGCCACATGCAAGGTTCGCGTCGGGAAGGCGACCTCGGCACCGTGGCTTTCAATGATTTGACTGATCTTCAACAGCACATCCTGCTTCACCTCATGAAACTTCACCCATTGGGTGGTCTTGGTGAAGGTGTAAACCATGATGTCGAGAGAGGATGCGTTGAATGCGAGGAAGTTCACAATCAAGGTTTCATCGCTCGCTATCTCATCGTGATTTTCCAGCATGGTGCGGATTTCAGAAACGATAGTGGCCATCTCACGAACATCCGCGTAACGGATCCCAATGGTTTCCGAGATCCGGCGATGACTCATTCGGGAAGGATTTTCCACCGCAATGGTGGTAAAGGCCGCATTTGGCACGTAGAGCGGGCGCTTATCGAACGTCCGGATGGTCGTCAGCCTCCAGCCGATATGGACAACCGTACCCTCAATATTGCGGTCCGGCGAACGAACCCAGTCACCCACCTTGAACGGCCGGTCGAGATGAATGATGACACCGCCAAAAAAGTTGGCCAGCAGGTCCTTGGCGGCAAAGCCAACGGCAATACCACCCACACCACCGAACGCGAGTACACCGGAAAGACTGTAACCCAGGGACTGCATCACGATCAGTACCGCTGTAATGATCACCACCGCGCGGGCCAGCTTACTGATCGCATTTACCGTGGTGTAATCCATCGGTTTCTTCATTTTCATCGGGGAGGTAAGAATGCTCTCACCTTCTTTCACAAAGCGAAGGATGGCCCAAACCAGCACCCAGACGAACCCGATCCGGAGCAGGTGTTCGTTGAGTGAAAAAATCTCCGCGTCGGAGTATTGATAGGCGACTTCCGCTGCCCAGTACACGCCCTGGATCCAGACAAACGCCACCACCGGTTTACGTGCCGCGTGGAGAAAAGCGTCGTCCCACAGGTTTCGGGTTTTACTGAAACGCCTTTCAAGGGCGACCACAACATGACTGGCAATATAAGCCACTGCAGCGGTACCGAACACCAGGGCAAAAACAACAATACCCACTCGCCAGCTTTCGGAAAGCAACTCCCAATTCTCAATCCAACCATCAATGGCTGATTGCAGTTCCCTGATCATGGACGTCCTCAATCGTAAAAAATCAATGCCAGCAGGGTCGCAACATTGTGCGACACTCAGGATTCTTCGATGGTAACGGTAGTGCCTGGGGTCACCAGATCATAAAGCCTGATTACATCGGAATTGCGCATGCGGATGCAGCCATGGGATCTCGGCTCCCCCATGGGCTCGGTATCCGGTGTGCCGTGAATGTATATAAAGCGTCGGAAACTATCGACCCCGGGGCCACGGTTTATACCCGATTCACAACCGCACAACCAGAGTATTCTGGAAAGAATCCAGTCCCGCTCAGGATAGCGGGCCGCTAGTTCCGGGGTGTGGATCTCACCCGTTGGCCGCCGGGCGACAAACACTGTGCCCTGCGGCTGACTATCGCCCACCATGGCACGGACATAATGCCTGCCTCGCGGAGTACAGCCGCTGCCGTTTTGCTCCCCCGGACCATTCAAGGCCGTGGACACTGGAAACTGGAACAGCGATTCACCGCCAGCGCCAATCAGCGTCAGTGACTGGGAGGCGATACTGATGTGGAGATGGGGAAAAGACCCTTTTGGCGAGTTCATCTGCAATTAAGCTCCCGACTGACAACGTCAGTGCGGAAGCCTAACCGAGAGAGGACAATTCAGGCAACCGGAGCCTGACCAAATGCTGGAACCAGCATAGTGTCCTCAGCTTGCATGCCAGCGGCCAGGAACGGCACCAGGCGCGCGGCAATTTCCTGGACCGTGGTTTCCACGCCCAACTTGTTTTGCAGGATATCCCGTAACGCATCGCTACTGGACATGGTGAATGCCGTGGCCCCGAGCATGAACTGTATTCGCCAGTATCGATCCACCGCAGACAACTGTGGCGTAGCTTCTTTCAACAGCCTCATAAAGCGGCTGAAAGGCTCGCTGTATTCCTGCTCCAGAAATTTGCGCAAATGCCCCTGAGACTGGGTATAGGCGAGCCCGAGCAATCGCATGAAGATGGAAATACCCTTGTCGGTGCGCTGCGGCATGCGCACGGCACTTTCCGTCAATGCCCACAAAGTCTGGTTCAGGGTGGGCGGCTTTCCGTCGCATCGCTCCTCCAGCTCATCAAACGCGGTCTCCAGGGTGGCGGAAAACGGTGTCAGGAACCGGGCAAACACGGCGTGAATCAAGGCATTCTTAGAGCCGAAATGGTAATTGACAGCGGCCAGATTTACTTTAGCCTTACTGGTAATCATCCGCAGGGAGGTTTCGGAGAATCCCCGATCCGCAAACAGTTCCTCAGCGGCATCCAGGATGCGGTCAACGGTATCAGACTGAGCCATATTGTTATCAGTGCCTCTAGCAAACGTCTGTTTAAAACATACGTTTGAGACACTATCATGTCAAGCTCTCTGCTCGGGAGAAGCCGCCACGGACGCCCATCCCCGATCAAGAGCCTCCTGATTGCCATCAAAAAACGCTTTCTGAGCCCGATCATAGGCTTTTTCCGCCTCCAGCAGATAAATCAGATACAAGCGGATGTATTCACGGCGGGTCATGTTCCGGGCCAGGCTCCGATGCTCCGATAGAGCCAGTAGCTTACTGAACCGTGGAGCCCGTAGCGCGGGATTGAATTCCGCCATACGGGCACACTGCCAGACCAGTCCCTCTTTACCTTCCAGGTGTTCTATATGTTTACGAGCGTCCCTCAGTAACCGCTGCCGCATGACAATAAGATCAAGGTAGGACGGACGAGAAGTATAGATACGGCGAATGGCAGGCATCCCCAGCAATAGAATGATCACGAATGCGCCGAAACCACCACCGGCAATCCAGGCGGGAATAAAGCCCGTGAGACCGCTAAGAAAGATCACCGCTGCTACCAAGGCACTGAACAACCACAGATCCCGACTGCGCCTGGCTGTAGCCAGGGAGTAATTATCTGGCCAGTCAGACATTGCAAGGATATCAAAATCCATCAGCAGAACACGGTCGCATTGCTTCAGCATCAACCGCAACTTACGCTGCAGGGACTCCGCGAGGGCTTGCTCAACGGCCGTCGGATTCTCAGCCTCCGGGGCATAATTGTCGGGGGTCTCATCTTTGAGAGACGCATCGGCACTGCCTGCTTGGCCGTCCGTTTTGGGAGCGGAACCAGCTACGCTGTCCGGCCCGGAAGCTCGCTCTCCATCCGTGCGAGTTGCGTCTGCTGACCGGGCAGGGACATTCAAGGCTCCGGCCGCAGGCACAGGATCCGCCGCACGCCCTTGCCGCAGAACCGGCTCGTCCGGTGCCAGATTCCCTTGTGCCTGCGCTGTCTGTCTGTTTTCCGCCATGCGCTCTCTACCAAAGACTCGTGAGCCTACAGCCCGCCAGGCAGGCCTTGTTTAATCATCCATGACTTGTGTATCGACTGCTTTCCAGGAACTTTAACCCCTTGGCATCACGAGAACAGCTCGCTATGCTTTGCCGGTATTTCGCCAGCCAAGTATTGGCTGGCTCCACTATGAGGGTAGTCCATGTTCACAGGCATTGTTCAAGGCGTTGCCACCATTCAGGAAGTGTCCACGGCCCCCGGCCTGAACACCTACGCTATCCGGCTCCCGGCGGAGCGGCTTGAAGGCGTGGCTATTGGCGCTTCCGTCTCCATTAACGGAGCCTGCCTCACCGTCACCCGCCAGGAAGGTGACTGCCTGTATTTTGATGCCATGCAGGAAACCCTGAGACTGACCACACTGGGAAAGCTGAACCAGGGTGACCGTGTGAACTTCGAGCGGGCAGCACGCATTGGCGATGAAATCGGCGGCCACCTGCTTTCAGGCCACGTTCACACCACTGCAACCGTAACGTCCATTAAGCGGCCTGAGAACAACGTCACCATTGAGTTTGAAGTACCAGAGGCTTGGGCCAGGTACATTTTTCCCAAGGGCTATATCGCCATTAACGGCGCCAGCCTGACCATTGGTGAGGTTAACGGAAACCGTTTTAATGTCCACCTTATCCCGGAGACCTTGAGAGCGACCACATTTGGCGACATTGAGGCAGGTGATATCGTCAATATCGAGATCGATAGCCAGACCCAAACCATTGTGGATACCCTCGACAGGCTGGGTTATGACCGCCCCCTCCCCGCCGGAAACTAATGGCGAGCTGAAAACACCACGAATCTGGGGTCGGCCTGCAACTGGGTAACCACCGGAAAGTACCGCTTCAGGCTGCGGTGATAACCAAGGTGCCGGTTACCCACCATCAGCAGTTGCCCGTTATTTTCCAGATGCCGGGCAGCCTGCTGGAACAAACGTAACGCAATGTGGTCACCCACCACGCCACCCTCGTGGAATGGCGGGTTAAGCAGGATAAGGTCAAATTTTCCAGCGTCCTCCGGAACCCCGTCCCCATGACAGAAACGCGCATCAGCGGCCGACACGGCCCTGTCTACATTGTGTTTTGCACTGATGACCGCCTGACTGGATACATCACTGAATACCACATTGAGTGTCGGTTGCTCGAGCAATGCTGTCAGACCCAGGACCCCGTTGCCACAGGCAAGATCCAGCACACGCGCTCCAGGTGCCAACGCGGCGGCCGCCTGGCGAATGTCCGGTAGTAACAATCGGGTGCCGATATCCAGGCGCTCCCGTGCAAATACGGCCGGAAGGCCACTGACAAGGCAGTCACCTTCATCCAGCAAGTACCCCTTCCATTGCCCTTGCCAGCCATCCAGCCCCTGCTCACCCGGCTGGCACACCACCACACGGGCCTTTTTACGGGCGGGACAGACCTGCTTTGTCCGGACCAGCTCATTGAACACTTCGACACTCCGGTCCGGCAAATGTTTGATCATACCGCCAGCAATCAGGATGCCGTCAGCAGCCAGTACATCGTTTGACCAGCGCAGCAGCCAGCTCAGGTAATCCAGTTGCCGGGGAATCCGCATGACAATCGCATCAAACGGCCCCTCCGGCGGCGCCAGCCAGCTCTCCGGGACAGCCACATGACTCTCTCCATTATCGCGCCCGTTCAGAGCCAGGGCTCCCGCCAGGCTGGCACTGTCAGCCAGGGATAGCGGATCGAATCGACGGAGCCCCATCGTCAGTGCTCCAAACTGATCATCCACCACCAATACTCTCATCCCTGCGTTCTCTGGCACGTGGACAAACGCCTGCTCCAGCAACAACTCATCGGCGGCATCCCAGGCTCTCAGGGTGCGATCGGTGTTGCCCGGACGTTTGAGGGTCAGCACGCCTTCGGGCGTTTGCAGGGAGTCACTTGTCATTTCAGGCACCAAATCAGACAGGTTGATAATCCGGGCCCATTCTAGGCTGATTACTCTAGAAATTAACCCTAAAGTGGTTTCCAAGTTGAATTGAAACCGATCCAGATGAGAGACCCAATATGATCCGCGATTCCATCAAGAGCCGCTTTGAGTCCGTTCAGGCCGCAGGCAAGCGCCTTGAAGATCAGCTTCGCCCCCAGTTCGACAAGGCGTCCGCCGAACTGAAAAAGGTTCTGGCCAACATGGGCGCCGACGTATCAGAACCGCGCAGCCTGTCTGAAGTGGTCAGCCAGATTCGCAGCAAAAACCCGACGTTCCGGGAACTCACACTGCGCCTCGACGTTGCGACCTACGACCTGCGCAAAAAGCTGTGGTGGGACGCCAACATGATGACCGCCTATTTCACCGACAAAGCGGGCAAAACCTACGAAGCCGAGGTCAAGCCCAAGCTGACCGAAGCCCGTAACCGCGCCGAATCTGAGGCCCGTCGCCTGATTGGTCAGGTACGCGACCTGGCTCCGAGCCGCACTGGCGGCGAGCAGGAATAAGCTTCCGGGAACGATTGATTTCAGGTTGTCTCCCGTTCACTTGGAAACAGCCTTTTTGCCCCTCACCCCAGGGGCTTTTTTTCGTCTGGAGAAAAGTTGCATCCGTTAGCGGCGTTTCGCAGAGTAAACGGTGAAGCGTTTATCGGACGCCAATCGAGTCACCGGACCAATATACTTTGCGATCAGCGCCTCGTACGGCAGAAAGCTGTTGGCCACCAGTCGCAACTCACCTCCCGGCTGCAAATGAACAGCTGCCTGTTGCAGGAAGCGCTCCGTCATTGAGGTGTCTGTTCGCACCCCGGCGTGAAATGGGGGGTTGGTCACAATGGCACGGTACTTCCGGGTGACGCCAGCCAGGCCATCGGACGCCATGACATCCCCCAAAGCCTGCGCTCGTGTGTAAGTCGCCCTGGTACAAATCACCGCCTGGGACTGGACGTCCACCGCATCAACCGGGGACGGCTCAAGGCCTTGCGACCGCTGCCAACACTGAATCCAACTGCCAATCACACCGGCACCGCAGGCGAAATCCAGCGCATGCCCGCGGGAAAGGGGCTGCTCAACAAGACTTCGCAGCAACATCGCCGTGCCGTCATCCAGTTGCCCATCACTGAAAATGCCAGGCAAGCCAGCCACATCGACCCTCACACCCGCACACTCGACAGGATGCCACTGCATCCAGGCGTCAAGATCAAAGCTCGTCACCGGCACCAATGGCTCCGCCACCCACACCTGACAATGACGGGCACTATCCACCTTGGCGGCATTTGGAGCCGCAAGCTTCAACTGCTTGACCGCTCCAGCGATACCTTCGCGTTTCTCCCCGATCAGCACCAGCCTTGCGTCTTCGGCGGCCAGCCAGCGCGCCAGTTCCAGCCGGAACGTCAGCTCTGCACGAGCTTTGGGCAGGAAAACCACCAGAGTATCAGCACGGCCAGCTTCCAGGGTATCGTCATCGTATCCATAAGCCAGCTGCCAGCCCTTTATTGCGGGCATCCGGGAATACACGCCAGCATGTTCCGTCATGGCAATGCCACCGTTGGGCAACTGAGATAACAAGGTGGCATCGGAGAGACCAATCAGGGCCAGGCGCCCCTTGATCAGGTCACGATTTCTAAGCAGGGCCTCATGGGCGTTGGGTAATGCAGACATTGGTTTGGAACATCCCGAGCTGGTATACAGGCGGGATACTCTAACCGGAATCAGGTCCGGAGTCTCGGTTCACAGACTCCGGGTCCGGGGATATGCGAAAGGGGCGGCCCTACTTGTACCGGGCGACAGTACCAACCCGCAGGGCATCTTCCGGAGACATTCCCCAATCTTCCCGCTGTGCGGGCTTGCGGGGTTGCTCGCCCCTTCGACCAGGGTCGACAGAACCCTCAGCGCTTTTAAGCTGATTCAATGCTTCCAGAGCTTTTTGCATCAATTCTCGCATTGCTCACCTCCTGACAGACTACGGTACGAGTGTACCGAAACATCCGCAGGCTATCTGTGATGACAACGAGGGTCAACAAGTGACCCCCGTCACGATTTTTTGACACAAATTGACAGCTATCAGGTTATTTTTCTGACAACCGACGCGAACAGGAACCCCGGACGCCATACTCAGCCGGTTGCCAGTTCATCCTCCCCGTGGGCACTGTGCATGGTCGCCTGCGCCAGATCCAACAACTCCCGCAAGGCCACCGAGAACATGGCATATTCCGGTTCACGGACCCCTTTTAGCTCCGTCAGCATGGTTTTCCAGCGACTGATCATAGCGTCGTGACGAGCCATCCAGTTGTCGACACAACCAGGTACCTCCTCCGGCTTGCCAGCCAGTTTGAGCACCCCGGTCGTCAACGCGCGTTGCTGCCAGTCCAGGTCTTCCCGGAAACTCTCCCGGGCCAGAGCCTGCCAGTGAGACACCGGAACCAGGGCCGCAATCGCATTAGCAAACCAGCTCAGGTCCAGTTTTTCGCCCAGATCATAGTATAGGTTGGCAACGGTTTTCAGAGGCATGCCTGTCGCTTCTCGGCCCTCAATAATACCCAGGGACGAATACAGGTAACTGGTGCCGGACAGTACCGATGCCAGTTCTTTTGGCAACCCGGCTTCCTTCAGCTGATTGAAGCGCTTGTCCCAGTTAGCCCTGGCTTGCTCTCCCAGGTAGTCCGGAAGGTCGGATGTGATCTTCCAGACACCGTCGGCAAACCGCTCCATATGACTCTGTATACTGAGTTCGGCACGGCGGTTTCGCAGTAACCAACGCACCGACCGGCGAATCAGACGCATCAGGTCATTCATCAGCTCCATCTGCAACGATGCGGGAATATGGAAATCCAGGGATTCTATCTTGTCCCACCAGGTATCCAACCGGAACACGTCCCGGGCAATGATCCATGCCAGGGCAATGGACGCAGGGTCGGCACCGGTTGATTGCGACAGACGTTCCACAAACGTGATGCCCATGTGGTTGACCATGTCGTTGGCGATCTGGGTGGCAATGATCTCCCGCCGCAGTTGATGCTCCCCCAACTCCTTTGAGAACTTGCGGGTCATCGCCTGGGGGAACACCTTGTACATCTCGCCCGCCAGCAATGGTTCATCCGGCAAGGAGCTATCAATCAACGCCTGTTTCAGGTCCCCCTTGACGTAGGAAATCAGCACCGACAACTCAGGCCGGGTCAGCCCCTTCTTGTCGAGTTTGCGCTCGGACAACGTTTCATCGTCCGGGAGGAATTCAAGAGATCGATTGAGCTTGCCCTCACTTTCAAAGGTGTTCATCAACCGACGGTACTCTTCCATCCGGGTACTGGCTTCCTCGCTGGCAATACTGATGGCCTGGGTCTGACGGTAGTTGTTCTTCAACACCAGGGCAGACACGTCGTCGGTCATGTCCTCCAGCATGATGTTGCGCTGCTTGGACGTGAGATCGCCCATGGCCACGGCCTGGTTGAGCAGGATTTTCATGTTGACTTCGTGGTCGGAGCAATCAACACCACCGGAGTTGTCGATGAAATCCGTATTAAGGCGTCCGCCGTTAAGGGCAAATTCAATGCGGCCAAGCTGGGTCATCCCCAGGTTGCCGCCTTCACCCACCACCTTGCAGCGCAGTTCGGTGCCGTTGATCCGCAACCCATCGTTGGCTTTATCTCCCACATCGCCGTGAGATTCGCTTTTGCCTTTCACATAGGTGCCAATGCCACCAATCCACAACAGATCCACTTGTGCCTTGAGGATATGAGTAATCAGCATGTTGGGTGGCACGCGGTCCGATTTGATACCCAACAGTTTCTTCATTTCCGGGCTCACCGGAATTGACTTGGCACTGCGACTGAACACACCGCCGCCCTTGGAGATCAGCTTGCTGTCGTAGTCCATCCACGAAGAACGGGGTAGCGCGAACAGCCGCTTGCGCTCGAGATAGCTTTTTGCAGTATCCGGCGTCGGATCGATAAAGATATGAACGTGGTTGAATGCGGCCACCAGCCGTGTTTTCTCGGAACACAGCAGCCCGTTACCGAACACGTCCCCCCCCATATCACCGATACCAATGGCGGTAAATTCATCCAGCGCCGGGTTAATGCCCATTTCTCGGAAATGGCGCTCAACGGAGACCCAGGCACCACGGGCGGTAATCCCCATTTTTTTGTGGTCATAACCGTTGCTGCCACCGGAGGCAAAGGCATCCCCCATCCAGAAACCATATTCATCCGACAACTCATTGGCGATGTCCGAGAACGTAGCGGTGCCTTTGTCCGCCGCAACCACCAGGTAGTGGTCGTCATCGTCGTGGCGGATAACCCGGTCAGGTGAATGAATTTCCCCTTCCAGCAAGTTATCAGTGATATCCAGCAGCCCCCGGACAAAGGTCTTGTAGGCTTCAATGCCTTCTGCCTGGAAGGCTTCCCGATCAGACGGATCCGGCAAACGTTTAGCGACAAAGCCCCCCTTCGCCCCCACAGGAACGATCACCGCATTCTTGACTTGCTGGGCCTTCACCAGGCCCAGGATCTCCGTGCGGTAATCCTCGAACCGGTCCGACCAGCGCAGCCCACCACGAGCCACCTTGCCGCCCCGCAGATGCACACCTTCCACCCGCGGAGAATAAACAAAAATCTCAAACATCGGCAGCGGCAGGGGCATGTCGGGGATCCAGGTGGGATCGAACTTGACGCTGATGTAGGGCTTGTTTTTACCGTCGCCGTTATGCTGGAAATAGTTGGTACGCAGGGTTGCTTGCATCAACTCCAGGTACAACCGCAGCACGCGGTCTTCACTGAGATTTTCAACGGAGTCCAGTCCGGCACTGAATTCGATCTCCAGCTTTTGCTGGGCCGCCTTGCATTTGCCGTCGCTCTGGTACCGATCAGGATTGAAACGAACCTCGAAAAACTCCAGCAACGCCTGGGCCAGGTCTACATGATTGACCAGAGTGTTGGATATGAAGGTCTGACTGTTGGAAAACCGGATCTGCCGCATATAACGCGCATAGGTCCGCAACAACGCAATCTGCCGCCAGCTCATGTAAGACGCCAACAGCAACCGGTTAAAGGCATCGTTCTCCGCATCGCCATACCAGACCCGGCGAAACAGGTCCTCGAAGATCGGTCGAATCCGATGAATATCCACCACATTGCCGCTGTAGGCCTGCAGAGTGAAGTCGTGAATCCACACGACCTTGCCATTCCGGTCACTCACTTCGAAGGGATGCTCTCCGATCACCCGGAAGCCCAGGTTGTCAAAAATCGGCATCACATCGGACAGGGGCAATGGCACATCCGCATGGAACAGCTTGAAGTGGAGTGTATTTTCTTCCTCTTCCAGAGCCCGGTAGAAACTCATGGTCAACTGGCTGCTCGTGGCACCAGTGATGTGCTCCAGATCAATTGCCGCACGCCGCGGCGAAAACATATCCGTGTAGCTGGGCGGGAATCCACCGGAATACAACCGGTACAGCTCGTTACCCTGCTCCTCGCCGTACACTTCGTTGACCGCTTCCGCGAGCCCGTCACGCCAGGACTGAGCCAGATCAATCACCTTCTCGCGAATTTCGTTGATCGGAAGCTGGCGATTCTCAACCTGGGGAACACGGATGGTGAACTGTACCCGCGCCAGCACCGACTCCGAGAAGTGTGTGACAAATTCGATGTCTTCAGCTTCCAGCCGGTCAAGCAGAACCTGTTCCACCTTCAGGCGCAGCTCAGTGTTGTATATATCCCTCGGAAAGAACGACAGGCAGGTCACGAACTGACCATACACATCTTCCCGCATAAACAACTCGATACGCCGCCGTTCCTGAATGTAGAGGATATTTTTGGCGACACTGAGCAACTCTTGAGGCTCAATCTGGAACAGTTCATCCCGCGGATAGAGGGTAAGGATCTGCTCCAACTCCTTACCCGCGTAATCGTCCGGAAGGAAACCGGATCTTTTCATCACGGCACGAAACTTGCGCCGCAACAGCGGGATTTCATCCGGACGCTCATTGTAGGCCCGGGATGTATACAACCCCAGAAAACGACGCTCGCCAACGACCTCACCCTTACTGTTGAATTTCTTGACAGCAATGTAGTCAGGGTAAGCTGGGCGATGGACCCGGGAACGCTGCGCCGATTTGGCAAAAATGAATATGTCATCGGTGCGGGTCATCTCGTGACGCGTCCGCTGGGGCAACTCGTTCAGCCGGACCTTGTCGGGGCGCTCGTTATTGACCCGCAGAATCCCCAGTTCCGAGTTCTCCACACGACGAACCACCATCCCGCTTTTGTCTTTGGCAAAGTCGTATTCATCATATCCCAGGAAGGTGAACCGGTCGGACACCAGCCAGTTGAGAAAGGCCCGGGCTTCCTCCTTATCCTCGTCACTGATACCCGCAGTTGTAGCATCCAGCTCGGATATAATTTCGTTCACCTTGCCGATCACCACCGGAAAATCTTCCACCGCGATCCTCACTTCATGGAGAATGGTCTGGAGGACATTTTCCAGCTCCCGCAAATCGGCCGGGTCGCTGTGACGATCAATTTCCAGAACGATGAACGCCTCGTACTCCGAACCGGCACTCGATTTCTTGGTGGAATGCAGTTTCCTGAGCTTGCCGTTCTCGTCACGATCCACCCGCAGGATGGAATGCTGAATGGAATGGGTACCTATTTCCCGCTGATTAATCGCAATGCGCAGGGAATCAATCAGAAATGGCATGTTCGGGTGCAATATGAATATGACGGTATGGGTAGATTGCCAGCCATCACTCTCCAGGTCCGGATTGAACACCGAGACCGGCGTTTCCTCGGTCGTGCGCTTCTGCAGGAACTGCCAGGCTGCCAGTATCGCGCCATAGGTATCCGAGAATCGTCGACTCACCAGCTCTTCGAGAGGAATGTGGGCATAATGTTGCTTGGCAAACTCACTGATTCTTTTTGCTTCCGTCTTTGCGATTTTCTTGGCGAAAGCTTCAGCCAGCTGTTCAAAAAACTGTTCCTTGCTGGCAACCGTCAGCGCATTCATAGTCGACCTCGGTTAGTGTGAAATAAACGTAATCAGGGTATTGTCACATAAGCATAGTCAAGCCCTTGATTTTTGCCGCTCAGATGCGAAAACTGCG
>JAKLLS010000238.1 GCA_022014155.1 Marinobacter sp.
GATCATTTTGGCGCGCCCATTAAAAGCACTGAAGTCGCATTGGCTGCGTTTGCGGATGCCGTAGAATCGGTGGAAAGTCATCCATTCCCGGGATCCGCATTTATGAAGCCAGCGACGACCCTGCCCGCCGTCCGGGTAGCGAGCTCCAATGTTCGCGACCCGATGCTGGCAGCCACCAATCTCGCCAGTCAGCTGAACCATGAGCACCTTGGATGCGTGCTGTTCTTTTGTTCCGCGGAGTACGATCTCGGCCGTCTCGGCATTGCCCTTGAACATGCTTTTCAGGGCGTGCGTGTGTGCGGGTGCACATCCGCCGGAGAGATTACGCCAGAAGGTTATGGCCGCGGATGCATTACCGCCATCGGCTTCGATAATCGTTACTTTGCCATTGATTGCGCGCTGATTCGCGAGCTCGACCGGTTTACCCTGCAGGATGCCCAGGGCGTGATTGACGGCTTGCTGTCCACATGCCGCGATGCCAGGCTTGCACCGGTGAAGGGCAATACCTTTGCGATTACCTTGCTGGACGGTCTTTCCAGCCGGGAGGAACTGGTGCTGGCGACGCTCAATGCCGCCCTGGGGACCATCCCGCAATTTGGTGGGTCAGCGGGTGACGACGAGCGCCTCGCCAATACCCATGTCTTCTACGATGGTCAGTTCCATACCAGCGCGGCGACGGTTCTACTGGTCAATACGCCACTGGATTTCCGAGTTTTTTCCACGCACCACATGGTTGAACGCACTGAAAAACTGGTGGTTACCGATGCCTGCGCGGAAAGTCGTACTGTTTATGAGCTCAATGCCGAGCCGGCAGCCGATGCGTATGCCCGTGCCGTTGGCGTAGATGTGGATGCCCTGGATCGCAAGGTGTTCGCCCTGCGGCCCATGGGCGTGAAAATTGGCGGGCATTACTTTGTGCGTTCGGTTCAGCGGGTCAACCCGGACAAGAGCCTCACATTCTACTGTGCCGTGGAAACCGGCATTGTGATGACCGCCATGGAGCCCGAAGGCCTCCTGGACAGTGTGCGGGCCCAGATTGAAGCGTCCGAGCGGGTGGTAGGGCCACCGCTGGTGACCATCGGATGTGACTGTTTCCTGCGTCGACTGGAGGCAGAGCTGACCGGGGAAGTGGAAGCGGTGTCCGAATTTCTGCGCCATCACAAGGTGATCGGTTTCAACACATACGGCGAGCAGTTCGACGGTATGCATATCAACCAGACCTTTACGGGGGTGGTCATTGGCCAGCCTGAAGCCCGTGCCGTGCAAGAGTGACACTTCCGCTGATGACAAGGACCGGCGCATCGCCGAGCTTGAAGCGGAGAATGAACGCCTGCGCCGCATCCGCGATGCCCTGATCGTTCGGGTGGAGTCTGGCTCCTCCCACAAGCCTGAGCCTTACGCAGCTTTCGAACACTCCGTGGTGCTGGCGGAGCAGGTGCGCGAACGTACCGAGGCCCTCAACCAGACCATGGAGGAGCTTAAAGCCAGCAATAAGGCGTTGAGCCGTGCCCGCGTCGAAGCCGAAACCACCCGCCAGCGCCTCAGCGATGCCATTGAAAGTATTGCCGACGGCTTTGTCCTGTTTGATCACCAGCACCGCCTGATTCAGAGCAACAGTCGTTTTCGCAGCTATTGGCGCCACGCCGGTGTGGAGGTGCCGGAGTCAGGTACCACCATTGCCGATGTGAAGCGGCAGGCCGTCAGTTCTGGACTGGTCGTGGAAGAACACAGCCACCCGGATTCGGAGGGTGTTGTCTTCCTGCTGGCCAATGACCGCTGGGTACAGATGACCGAGAGGCCCACCCGCGAGGGCGGACTGGTTGTGCTGTATTCTGATATCACCGACGTCAAGAACAGCGAAATGGCGCGTCGCATCAAGGCGCTGGAAGAAAGTGAGCGCTGGATCCGGGTGGTGACAGACCATGTGCCGGCATTGATTGCCTATGTCGGCGCCGACCTCACGGTGCAGTTCTGCAACAAGGTGTACGAATCCTGGTATGGACGCAATGGTGAGTCGCCTCTAGGGAAATCGTTGGATGAGGTGCACTCAGTTGATTTATACCAGCGCCTGTTGCCACAGGTGCGACAGGCGCTGGCGGGAAGCAGCGTCACTTTCGAGTTTGAAGAGTGTGGTGAGCAGGGAGATGTGCGCTACATGCTGCGTTCCTACGTGCCCAATATCGACGAGGAAGGGAGCGTTACCGGCTTCTTCGTGTTGATCCGCGACATTACTGATCGTCGCAAGACTGCACTGGCACTGGAACAGGCCTATGACAACCTGGAGCGGCGGGTCAAGGAGCGTACCTCGGCGTTGACCGGTCTGAACAATCAGCTGCGTCAGGAGATTACTGAGCGGGCCGCGGTCGAGGCCAGGTTGCGGGACGCCAAACTGGAGGCGGAGCGGGCGAACCTGTCCAAGACCAAGTTCCTCGCAGCCGTCAGCCATGACCTGCTGCAACCCCTGAACGCGGCCCGCCTGTTTACCAGTGCGCTTCTTGAGCAGTCGTTCGGACCCAAGGCCGAGGGTCTGGTTCGATCAGTGAGCACCTCCCTGGATGACGTTGAAAACCTTCTGGGCACGCTGGTGGACATTTCCAAGCTGGATGCCGGGGTGATCAAGCCGGATGTGACAGCGTTTGATCTGCGGGACCTGCTCAACAACATCGCCCGGGAATTCCGGCAAATGGCCATGGCCGAAGGTCTGCGGCTGGACTTTGTTGCCAGTTCCGCGATCGTGGAATCCGACTCCCAGCTTCTGGCCCGGATTCTCCGGAACTTCCTCACCAACGCCATCCGTTATACGGGTAACGGCCGGATTCTGCTGGGCTGCCGCCGGAGGAAGGATCACGTTCTGCTGCAGGTCTGGGATACCGGCCCGGGCATCCCCGAAGACAAGCTGACCGAGATCTTCCAGGAATTCAAACGCATCCGGCCAGCGGGATCACAGCCCGATAAGGGGCTTGGTCTGGGGCTGGCCATCGTGGACAAGATCTCGCGCATCCTGGGCCATGCGGTGAGCGTGTCGTCCATTGAAGGCAAGGGGTCTGTATTCAGTGTCAAGGTTCCCCTGGGGCGATTGCAGCCCAAACGACCGGCCGCGGATCCGAACCGGACGGAGTCTTTTGACGGCGGTCTGGGGGGGGCGCGGATCTGGGTGATCGATAATGACCAGTCCATATG
>JAKLLS010000094.1 GCA_022014155.1 Marinobacter sp.
GATTTGGTCAGGTTGTTGAAACCGTGCAACTGGAGTTTGGTTTCCATGCTCAGCCCCTCCGGATAATGGAGATGAATGACTACAGAAGGCCTGATCAGGCATTCTGCCGAGGCCGCCACCGACTACTGACCGGATTGTTCACCATTTGCGCAGACCGGCGGAGAAGGGTGCGTATTATGCACACCACGAATGTGGTTGGGTAGTCTTCGCAAACACATTTTAGCATCCGTAGTTTCCGTGTCTGCAAAAGGCTATTCCGCCTCACGGATTTCGTGACTGTGAGTGATTTCCACGCCGGCCTTTTCGAGCATGATTGAAGCGGAACAGTATTTCTCCGCTGACAGGCTGACAGCGCGTTTCACCAGGGTTTCTTTCAGTCTGTGACCGGTCACCACAAAGTGTAGATGTATACGGGTAAAAACGGCAGGAATGGCGTCGGCCCGCTCCGCTTCCAGTTCGGCGTGACAGGCGGTGACGTCCTGACGGCTCTTTTTGAGAA
This sequence comes from Marinobacter sp., assembly GCA_022014155.1. Taxonomy (GTDB): domain Bacteria; phylum Pseudomonadota; class Gammaproteobacteria; order Pseudomonadales; family Oleiphilaceae; genus Marinobacter. Next base: position 500 of record JAKLLS010000094.1, read on the forward strand.
TGCTCATGACATCAAAGGACGAGCAACCGCCAAGTCCCATGAGCAGCAATTCCATCGGGCGTGGTCCGAGGTTTTCACCGCCGTGGTCGGGGGGGCCGTCCATCTGTACGGTGTGGCCGGTGCCGCTGGTGGCCTTGAAGCTGGCATTTCCCGCCCAGTCTACAGTTGCTTTCATGTCAGTAAACTCCGCAATACATCAGTGATCTGGCACGGATGCTAGCACATAGAGTAACGCCCGGCAGCAACCCCTCTCTGGACCGATTACACAGATACACGTGGTTCAGGTTGCCGAAACCGGGGCTTCTTGTTATAAGTTGCGCTGATTTTCGAGAAAAATGACTAAACCCGCATGGACAGCCGGGTACATAATAATCATCGGGACCCGCCAGTTTTTGAGGAGGCATGACTCGCACTATGGCCACTATCGTCAAGCCGGTTGAGCAGAAAACCAAGCATCTGGATTATTTCCTGTCGCAGTGTCACCGCCGGCGCTACCCCGCCAAGAGCACCATCATCTATGCGGGCGACAAGAGCGATTCACTGTTTTACATCGTCAAGGGCTCCGTAACCGTCATCATTGAAGACGACGATGGTCGTGAGATGATCATGGCCTACCTCAACGCCGGAGACTTTTTCGGCGAGATGGGGCTGTTTGACAACATGGATTCCCGCAGCGCCTGGGTGAAGGCGAAGACCGAATGCGAAGTGGCTGAAATCAGCTACACCAAATTCCGGGAGATTGCCCAGCAGGATCCACGGGTTCTGTATTTCATTGGCGAGCAGATGGCCTCCCGTCTGCGACAGACCACTCGCAAGGTTGGCGATCTGGCCTTCCTGGACGTCACCGGTCGTGTTGCACGGACGCTGCTGGACCTGTGCAAGGAACCCGATGCCATGACCCACCCGGACGGTATGCAGATCAAGATCACCCGTCAGGAAATCGGCCGCATTGTTGGCTGTTCCCGGGAAATGGTTGGTCGCGTACTGAAAACCCTGGAAGACCAGGGGCTGGTACGGGTCAAGGGCAAGACCATGGTGGTATACGGCACCCGCTGACCACGGGCCCGTGTAATCTAGGCGCGGGCCGCCTTCCTGGCAAATCCGTCAATCCAGCCGGCAATGGCGTCGGGCTGGGTCAGTAACACCCAATGGGGTGCATCAATCTCCTGTCGGCTCAGTTTTCCTGCCCATTTCTCCAACCCTTCAAATAGCTGCTCTTTCACGTAATTGTCCTGGCCAGGCACAATCAGCTGAACTGGACATTGCGCCTGTCGGGGTTCTGGCCGTAGCAGCTTGGACATGAAATTGGCCCGGTAAAGTTTCACGCCGTAGCGGCCGTCATTGCGCTGAAAGCGGTTGTATTCCGCGTCGGAAACCTGCTCCCTGTTTTTCAGATAGTTTGGCCACACCTTGTCGAGACCGGCACGCCATACGGTCTCCGGAAGTAGTGGCAACTGAAACATGGCAACGTACCAGGAGCTGGCGAGCTGATTGAGTACCTTGCGGGTGCCGCCCTCACTGACCCGGGTGACGTTGTTACGTAACCAGAAGCCGACGTGATCCAGGCACGGCCCGGAAATGGTGGTGTACGACCGGATTCTTGATGTCAGCGGACCGGTGGTCACCGATTCCCAGCTTTGTATGGAGCCCCAGTCGTGTGCGGCAAGGTGGAAGTCCCGGTCGGGAACGACTGCGTCTACAACCGCTGCCAGATCCGCTGCGAGATGGGCCATGCGGTAGGCACGCGTCTTGGCTGGCTTGTCGGAGCGACCTGCGCCGCGAACATCGTAGCGGACAACGAAATAACGGTCTTTCAGTTGCTCGGTCACCCGATCCCACACGGTATGGTTGTCCGGATAGCCGTGGACCAGCACCAGTGGAGGAGAGTCGGGATTGCCGTCGGTGGTGACGTACAGGTTGACGCCGTTATTGTTCACCCACTGGTGTTGTGTTGTCATTGCTTGCTCCTGTTGGCCGGTTGGCGCTGTCATACCACCACAGATTACCGGTCAGAGAGCGGGCTGGCCCGTGCCAAGCGGGCCAGACTCTTGGGCAAGTCGTCCCCGCGACGATTCAATCGACAATGGCGACGGTTTTGATCTGAAGCCAGACATCCATGTCCGGTGCCAACTGCAACTGGTGGGCAGCCCGGCTGGTCAGCCGGGCCAGGAAAGGGGTGTCACCGGATTGTAGTCTGACCAGGGTTGTCCCCGGGCTCTGGTCGGTGGCGACCTGTTCCACTCGGGCGGGCAGCAGGTTCTGGATGCTCTGTTCGTGGTTGGGGGCCAGCGCGATGCTGATATCCCGGGCGAGAACCTGAAGTCTCACGGATCGGCCGGACTCCAGTTGCGGTTCGTCCCTTACCCAGAGACTGCCGCCTTCGAAATCCGCGCGACACAGATGCCAGCGGGTGTCACGCTCACCAATGACTGCGTTGACAATCACCCCGGCATCTTCTTCCAGTGCAAAAGGCTGATCGGTGCGGGCCAGAGTCTCCTGTAACGGCCCTTCGGCCATCACCCGACCGTTGTCCATCATCACCACGTGGTCGGCTAATCTGGCCACCTCGGACGCTGCATGGGATACATAGACCATGGGTATGTCGAGGGTCTGATGCAGGGTCTCCAGGTAGGGCAGGATTTCCTGTTTGCTCTTGCGGTCCAGCGCGGACAGCGGTTCGTCCATCAACAGCAGGCGGGGGCTGGTCAGCAGTGCTCGGGCAATGGCGACCCGCTGACGTTCACCACCAGACAGTTTCTCCGGCATCCGGTTCACGAGGTGTGAAAGCCCCAGCCAGTCCACGGCCTGATCGAAACCGATCTGTCGCTGGCCAGCTGGAATGCGTTGGTAGCCATAGCTGAGGTTACGGTGGACCGACAGGTGAGGGAACAGACTGGTTTCCTGGAATACATAAGCCAGGGGGCGCTGGTGAACGGGCAGGCGGTGGTGGTCATCCTGCCAGCAGTCACCGTTCACGGACAGGTAACCCTCTGCCGTCTGAAGACCGGCCATGCATCGAAGCAGCGTGGTCTTGCCACAACCGGAGTGGCCAAACAGGGCGGTGACTCCCTGTCCGGGGAGTTGCAGGTCCACGTCCAGTTGAAAGGTTTCAAAACCGCAGCGGAAACGGGCGAGAATGCCGTTGCCCTGGTTCATTTAACCACCCCGCCAGCCAGACGACCGTTGATGGAGTACAAGCCGACCAGCACCAGGAAAGCGAACAGCAGCATGCCTCCTGCCAGCCAGTGGGCCTGGCCATACTCCAGGGCTTCGACGTGATCGTAGATGGCGACGGACAGCACCCGGGTTTCTCCGGGAATGTTGCCGCCAATCATCAGTACCACGCCAAACTCGCCGATGGTATGGGCAAAGGTCAGGACCGCGGCGGTCAGAAAGCCCGGCCGGGCCTGGGGGACGGCAATGGTAAAGAAGCGATCCCATGGCGAGGCCCGCAAAGTTGCGGCCGTTTCCAGCATGCTTTCATTCAGGCTGGCAAAGGCATTCTGCAGGGGCTGCACGGTAAACGGCAACGAATAGATGATGGATGCCAGCACCAGGCCTTCGAAGGTGAACGGGAGTGTGCCGATTCCCAATCGTTCTGTCAGTTGGCCAATAAAGCCGTCAGGTCCCAGCATCATCAGCAGGTAGAAGCCCAGCACGGTAGGGGGGAGTACCAGGGGCAGGGCGACAACGGCAAACACCGGTTGGCGCAGCCAGTGCCGGCTGCGGGCGAGCCACCAGGCAATCGGGGTGCCGATAATCATCAGTAGCAGTGTGGTGATGCCGGCCAGTTTCAGGGTGAGCCATACCGCTTGCCATTCAGGGCCCATAGTTGCTCCGTCGGATTCACCGGTTGTGCCGGTCATTATGTCACGATCTGACGGTTATCCTAGCGGTCTTTGCCAATGATTTCCCGGGCTTTTTCGAGGGTTTGCGGCATTCTGTGACGTGCAGGAGTGCACCGGTCCGTCTATAGACGGACCGGTGGGGGGTTACCGGTGTTTTCTGCGACGGGATACGCAGATGCCTGTCAGTCCCAGTCCCAGTAGGGCGAGGGTGCCGGGTTCCGGAACGTCGTTGGGCAGGTCTACGGTGTCCAGGGTTTCACCCATGACATAGGAATAGCTCAGGTTCACCAGTTCCCCGGAAAACAGCGAGCCGATGTCGAATCCCAGGCCGATAACGTAATCTCCGTCACCATCATTGACACCCGCCAGGTAGTCGTCCGGGTTGGTAGACCAGGGTGCGGAGATGCCGGTGTTGTGGGCGATGTCGGATTGTGTGTAAAGCCCGAGGGTGAGCCCGGTCATACCGCCCTGGGAGTTCACGAAGTCTTCCTCTGCCACGCCAGTCGTGCCCCTGGTGTTGGTGGTGTCGTAGGAACCGTGGGTGTTGACGTCCGGGTCGGGGTCGATGGCGCGAAGGAATTTCAGATCGCTCAGGTCCTGGATTGCCGTGATGGTAGTCAGTACATCAATGCGCTCATAGTCGTCATTGAATGAATAGTTGTGACTGATGGTGAACAGGTCACTGTACTGGCCTTCCCAGGAAACCTGATTGTCGGCGCTGCCACCGGAGAGATCCGTTGGGCCTGTCAGGGTGGTGATGCTCCCGGACGAACTGGCGTTGTTGTTTCCCACAGTGCCGGTCTGGGCTGACGTGACACCAAACCATTCCCACGGGGTGCCGGGAGTCAGGTAGTCCTCCGGGCCCCAGTTGCGGGTGCCGCTGGTGTCGTGGATGATGCCCGGGTCCGTGCTGCCACCAGCACCAAGGGTGCCATTGTCACTGACCGCCGTGCGGACGAAATCACCTTCCATTACGATAGGAGCCGCGACGGACGAACCCGTCGCCAGGAGTCCTGCGGCAGCCAGCGTGTGGGGAAGAAAGCGGGATAGGGTACTTAAGCGCATGTGTAACTTCTCCGTGTCATAGTAAGTGCGTTTCATGCGCCCATCCCAAAGGCAAGTACTACGCCGATGCCTGTAGATCGTTTTTAAAACAGAGAGTTAATGTAATGTTGGTCCGCTTTCGCTGCTCCACCTGTAAAATGGTCTGACACTCGGTTATTGGTTGTCGTTATTCCGACGAGTCGTTTGGCCGCTCCCACTCCGGTGGTCGCCATAGGTGCTGGAGTCGGGACCCCAACGCGCCCGGGTGAGCCATGTCCCGGAACATATCCCGGTACTCATGGGTCCATAATACGATCAGGTTGTCGGAGTACACGGGGCGGGTAATGCCATATTCCGGGGGATTACGGGCATCTTCCTGTGTAAAGCTGCCAAACAGCCGGTCCCAGATAATAAGCGTGCCCCCGTAATTGCGGTCAATGTAGTCCGGGTTGCGGCCATGGTGCACGCGGTGGTGGCTGGGTGTGTTGAAAACAAGTTCCACCCAGGACGGTAGCTGCCTGACCAGCGTGGTATGGATAAAGAACTGGTACACCAGGGATAGCGCATAGGCGACCCCGATCCATACCGGGTTAAAGCCAATGAGCGCCAGTGGCAGGTAGAACATCCACCCACCGTTGAAAATATTGGTGGCATTCTGGCGCATGGCGGTGGAAAAGTTCATTCGCTCCGAGGAATGATGGACCACATGTGCCGCCCAGAACCAGCGTATGCGGTGGCTGGCCCGGTGCATCCAGTAGAAGCAGAAATCGACCCCCAGAAAGGTCAGAAATCCGCTCACCCAGTTCAACTCCAGATCCATAAGACGGTAGTGGTAAAAAAGCGCGTAGACCGGAAACGCGATGATGCCGGCGAACAATGCTTCCGTGATCTGGTATCCGGCGCCCAGAGCGAAATTGCGGATGGCCTCATGGCTGTCCATCAGCCTCGGGTCATGTCGAAGCTTCAGGTATTCCCAGGCAGTGATGGCGATAAACACCGGCGTCGCGATCATGAAAATGAGTTGTCGTTCATCCAGTGCCAGCCAGGGCGCCATCAGGTTCCAGAGCGGCAACAGGCCGCTGTTTTCCAGAACGCTGAGCATTATGTCGGTAATGGCCATAATCAGATCCGGTTATCCGTTATTGTATGTCGCCTATTCTTGCCTGCTTACGGCTTATAAAATTGACGATACATGCCGCTAAATTGATAATTCACGTCAATATCGTGGACATTGGTTGGGAGTTTTCCCATGGCGAGAGTGGTAAGGGTAACCGGGGCCTGGACGGGGCTGTTGACCGACTGGCTGGACCAGCAACACCTTGATGCGGGCCTCCTGCGACCAGAACTGGCACGCTGGTCCGCGCAGGATAATGTCCCGGTAGCCGTCTGGCGTGACCTTCTGGCGCGGGGGCTGGCCTTGTGCCCGAACAGCGTTGCGCCAGAGCTGGGCGTGGGTAGCTGTGTACGACCCGGGCATGTCGGGGTCCTGGGGTACCTGGTGCTGGCGTCGGACACGCTGGGTGAGGCCATGCTGGCGTACCAGCGCTATGAAACGCTGTTCTATGGCACCACACTGGCGGAAGTTGATATTAAGGGTGGCCAGGCCGAAATGCGCTGGCCGCGGTCGGACAATGAGCTGGGACAGCAGGCGGACGGCGCCGCGATCGCGGCCCTGGTGACTTTCTTGCGGCGACAGCTGGATAACCCGCCACCTCCTTCCTCGGTGTCCTTTCTGGAATCGGTGGGCCCGGACGCAGCCCGCGCCTATGAAACTTTTTTTGGATGCCCGGTCACATGGAATGACAGCCACGTGCGGGTCAGGTTTCCGCTGGAATATCTGAATATTCCCATGCCACGACGGGATCCCACACTGAAGGAACTGTTGGACCGGCAGGCCCAGGCGTTGCTTCGGGCCTTGCCCGGCAGTTCGGAAACCGAGCGACACCTGCAACAAGTGCTTTTAAAGCTGTTGGCCGATGGTGAGCCAACCCTGCAGCGCGCTGCCAAAGCCATGTACATGTCTCCCCGCACGCTCCAGCGCCGCCTGGCCCGCCATCAACTGAGCTGGCAACAATGGCTGGATCGCAGCCGGGAGCAGTTGGCGCGGCAGTATCTCGCGGATGCCTCCCTGAGTCTGACCGACATTGCCCTGTTGCTGGGGTTTTCGGAGCAAAGCGCGTTCACTCGAGCCTATCGCCGGTGGGCGGGTGTCTCGCCCGGACGTGATCGCAGACAGCTCAGCGGTTAGCCTGGTAGATCTTCTCCAGGGTCTGTAGCTGGGGTTGCCATTGCCCCAGCCAGTCGCGGATTTCCCGGGGGATGCGCTTCTCCCCGGGCCAGGGCACGGGATATTGTTCCGGCTGGAACAGGGGGGCGAACAGGCTTGCGGCTGTCAGATCGGCGCGGGAAAACGTATCACCCACGAGAAAGGGTTGTTGGCGGTAAGTTTCGGCCAACTCGGTTAACAGCGCCTCCATGGTCTGACGCGACGTTGCGGCGGTTTTTTCGTTGATCTTCATCCACTTGCGCATGACCTCGTCAACCCGGCTGAAGGCCAGCTTCAGCAGGATGCGGTTGTAGAATGGCGTTTGTGCCGCCAGCAAGGGCACCACCACCTTGGGGCGCTGCAGGAAATGGTGGTAGGAATAACACCGCACTGCCGGCCCCGCCTCCTCATCCAGGCGTTTCTCCCACGCCAGCGCCGCCTCTCTTGCCTCGGGGTCAGTCGGTGTCAACGATCGCTCGGGGAAGGTGTCATCAAGGTAGTCCAGGATTGCTGACGAACCCTGGACGATGTGACCGTTATGATCCAGCACCGGCACCGATGAGTCGGCTCCCGTGAGTTTGCGAATGGTATTGATGTGCTGGCCTGGCAACAGGCTGTGGGTCTGGTATTGCAATCCCTTGAAATCCAGTGCCCAGCGTACTTTTTCGCAGTAATGGGAAACGGCGAACTGGTAGAGCCTGATGGCCATTGCTAATGTCTCCTTCAGTGGGTGATCCAAGGATAATGGGGTTACCGCGAGATAAGAAGCCCATCAGGGGCAAATCGAGCTGATCGTCAACATGTCTTCAGCGTAATGAAGGCCGTGGGCGATTTCACTTTAGAATTCAAGGTTGTTGAATACTGATATCAGGGAAGGAATTATGACATTGCAAAACATTGGATTGGTCAGCCTGTTGGGTGCCGCGTCGTTATTGGCGATCGGTTGTGCGTCTACCAGTGGTTCCCCGGAAGACGTTGAGATTCCGGCGGACCGTATGTTCTGCGGCCAGGCTGCCATTGACCTGGATTACCGGGAAGATTCGGGGCAGCTTGTACTGACGCACGATGGCACCCATTACACCCTGGCGCCCTCCAAGAGTGCTTCGGGGGCACGTTTCACCGGTGGGAACGATGCGGACACGGTTTTCTGGAGCAAAGGCAACTCAGCGAACCTGACTTTGAATGGAAATGAGTATCCTGAGTGCCTGGTTGCCGGAGCGCTTTCTTCGACCTTCGTTGCCCGTGGAAACGAACCGTTCTGGCACGTCGCGGTGGTGGGCAGGGAATTGACGCTGAGTCGTATGGGTGAGGCGACGGAAACCCTGTATTCCAGGGTGGTGGAGCACGGAGAAAAAGGCCAGACTCTCCGTGCCGAGCGTGAGGGGCTGGCGTTAACTCTGGATGTCGCGCCACAACTGTGCATGGATTCCATGTCCGGTATGCCGTATCCGAACCAGGTCCGGCTCACGGTCAATGGTGATACCTGGGCTGGTTGTGGTGGCGACCCCGAACGCCTGCTGCGAGGCACTGAGTGGGTGGTGGAAGATATTGAAGGGGGTGGAATCATTGACCGCTCCAGGGTGACCATCGAGTTTCTGGCGGACAACCGGGTTGCCGGCAGATCTTCCTGCAACCGGTACATGGGAGCGTGGAATCTGACCGGCGAGGGGCTTGAGCTGGGCAAGATGGCCGGCACCATGATGGCCTGTGCTCCGGCATTAATGCGCCAGGAGAAGCGTTTCCTGAAGGTGCTGTCGGAGGTGCAGCGTTTTCGGATTGGTCCGCATGGTGAGCTGATTCTGAGTACGGCGGATGGGGATGCGCTGCGCGCCTTTCAGTCTTCTGGCAAGCCGTAAGTCGCCATTATCTCACGGATTCGTCCGCTTTCCCTGAGCCTGGCTGTCCCCTCGGACAGCAGGGCGGCGAGTTGCCCGGAACGCTCATGTTCCGGTGAGAACGCAACATAGGTGTCGGTTTTCTGGAGCAGGCCGGCATTACGGGGAGGGCGAATCCCTTTGTGGTCTTTCAGTGCCCAGGTCATCACGTAAACATCCTCCGGATACACATCGGCACGATGTTGGTCCAGCAGGTAGATCGCCCTGTTCAGGGGGGATGGACCGGAAATCACCCACACTCTGGCCGGGTCGTCAGTGTGGCTCCGGATATAGTTATCCAGTTCCGTGGAGTAGGAGTAACCATTGATGGCCAGCAGAGTCTGATCAGTTAACGACTCCAAACCCTGATAGAGCCATTGGCTGCCAGCCGGTGTATACATGGCGATGTGTGAGCGCCCCTGGGGTTCATCCGGGAACACGAAGTCGGGGGCGTCGGAGGTGAAGGCGCTAACCACGGCATCCAGCAACCCTTCGCGGGTCATCTGCAGTGCCCTTGCCCAGCTGACGTTCAGGTATTCCACCTCATACCCGGACGCTTCGAACACCTCCCGGGTAATATCGATCATATAGCCTTCCTGTTGCCCGCCAACCATGCAGTTGTGGGGGCACCAGGGGTCAGCGCCGATGGTGATGACCGTACGGTCGGGGCTTGCTAAGGGCGTGCTGTCGGCTTCCCGGCTCAGTGTTTCCTTGGCCTTGGGGGCCTCGGAAGGAGAACAGGCGCTTAACAGCGTTGCCAATATTAAAAAGAAAACAGCCTTGGGCATGGTAGCAAACCGTAAACACCGCGAACGGCGGCTCTGCTCCTATCATAGTCTGATCCGTTATTTTTGTAATGGGGAGTGTGAGGGGCATTGTCAGATAATTGCAGCATAACGCTGTCATGTTGGAGGGTCGCCAGAGAACGGAGCCCCACATGACCGAGTTGAAAGATCTGACCCCCCATGCTGCTGTCCCGCAGGAACAAGCTACCCGCGATGCCCGCCAGCGCCGCCTGCTACGGGCCTTCCTACCGGAACTGGTATCCCTTGAGCGTATGCTGGCGGAGGCGCCCCAGCAGGTGGTGGTCCAGGTGATTGAGCGGGCGCAGATGGGGGCGATGGAGTTGCCGATCTATCGGGTGGACCTGGGAAACGCCTCCGCTGACGCTCCGGTCATTGTCATGGTGGGAGGTGTTCATGGCCTGGAGCGCATCGGCAGTCAGGTGGTGATGGCCTGGCTGCGCAATCTGTTGGCCAGAATGGCCTGGGACGACCATCTCAAGGGCCTGTTGCAGCGAGTGCACATCACTCTGCTGCCGATACTGAACCCGGGTGGCATGTACCTGAACCAGCGCAGCAATCCCAATGGTGTCGACCTGATGCGGAATGCCCCGATCACCGCCCAGGACCGGAGTGCTTTCCTGCTTGGTGGGCAACGGCTGTCACCACGGCTGCCCTGGTATATTGGCGATCCCGAGCAGGGCATGGAACTGGAGAATCGGGCCCTGGAATCGGTCATCGACGAACTTTTACCCGGTCGTCCTTTCAGTGTCGCGCTGGACTGCCATTCGGGATTCGGCTGGCAGGATCAGATCTGGTTCCCTTATGCCTATCGCCGCCGGCCGATGCGCAACATCGCCTCCGTACTGGCCCTGAAGCTGATCTGGGAGCAGGCATATCCGGATCACAACTACAAGTTTGAGCCCCAATCCCGCCATTACTTGACCCATGGGGATTTGTGGGATTATTTCTATAAGAAGGTGAACCGAGATAATGCCGGGACTTTCCTGCCACTTACCCTGGAAATGGGGTCATGGCGATGGATTCGTAAGCGTCCCCGCCAGCTCCTGCGACTGGATGGCCTGTTTAACCCCCTGGTCCCCCATCGTCATCGGCGGGTGTTACGAAGTCACCTGGCATTCATGGACTTCCTGCTCCGTGCCGCGGCTAGCCACGGGAACTGGTTGCCGGACGGTGCCGACGAGTCCATGCTGAGGGAAGCGGCAATCATGCACTGGTACAGGGACAACGAATAGGCATGCACTGGATACTTCTGCGCGGTCTTACGCGGGAACAGGCTCACTGGGGAGACTTTCCCGATAGACTTCGGCAGGCGTTTCCCGACCATCGTTTTCACCCGGTGGATTTTCCTGGCACCGGGGTGCATTACCGGGAACCTTGCCCGGCGACCATGACCGCCATCCGCGAGAAAGTACAGCAGCAGATCAGTCATATTCCCGGGCCATACAGTATCCTTGCGCTGTCCATGGGGGGGATGGTGGCACTGGACTGGGCCCAGCACGCCTCGGAAGGGGAAATCCAGAACCTGGTGCTGATCAACACCAGCTCGGGTTTCAGTCCGCCGTGGCACCGGATGCGGCCTGTGGCCTGGCCGAGGATTGTGAGATTGCTGGCCCGGCGGGAACTGTTCGACCGCGAGGCTGATATCCTCAGGCTGACCTCTAACAGTGAGCCGGACTTACAGACCATGAAACACTGGTACAGTATTCAGCGCCAGCGCCCTGTATCCCTGCACAACGCCTGGCAGCAGTTAAGGGCTGCGGCCTCGTACCAGCCGATGAACCGGCGACCACTGCCGGATGCGCTTTTGCTGGCCAGCAAGAGGGATCGCATTGTTTACTGGAAATGCAGCGAGAAGCTGGAACAACGTTGGCAATGGACCCTGAAAGTGCATCCGGAAGCGGGGCATGATTTGCCCCTGGATGATCCTCAATGGGTTATTGAGCAGGTGCGGCACTGGTTGATTGTCTGATATCGGTTGCTTGACGCAACCGTTCTTTCACGTCAGTCTCTTGGGTGATTATCACGCGTCCAATTTCACTGACGGAGCCAAGAACAATGAAAATCTTCGAGACGAAAACCGCCCCCAATCCCCGCCGTGTCCGCATGTTTCTGGCGGAAAAAGGTCTGCTGGATAAAGTCGAATTCGTGGAGGTCGATATTCTGAAAGGGGAAAACCTGACCCCCGAATACGTCGCCATGAACCCGATGAAAAAGGTACCGGTGATGCAGCTCGATGACGGGACCAGCGTGGCGGAGACCATGGCCATTTGCCGATACTTCGAAGAGAGTTATCCGGATACCCCGACGCTGCTCGGTGATACGCCTCTTGAAAAGACCATGATCGAACAGTGGCTGCGCTGGATTGAGCTATACTTTTTTGTTCCCACCGGCATGTGTTTCCAGCACACCAGCGGTTATTTCAAGGACCGGATGAATCCCATCAAGGAATGGGGGGAGGAGTGCGGGATTGGCGTGGAAAAGTTCATGCACTTCCTGAACAAACATCTGGAAGGCAAAGAGTACATTTGCTGCGATCGTTTAACCGCGGCCGACATTAACGCGTTTACCACCGTTGCCTTTGCGCGGGTGGTGAAGATCCGCATCAAGCCAGAGCAGACCCATTTGCAGGCCTGGTTTGATCGCATCAAGGCCCGCCCCTCAGCCCAGGCCTGAGGGGAGGATAACGAGCAACCCATGGTACCCAATCAATGAGTCAATCCGAACACCTCGACTGCGCCCTGCGCGCTATCGACGATGCTAACCGTGAAGACCCTAACCGGGAACAGGTCGGAGACGACCTGCTCCCACGGGAGTACGCATACAGCCAGCACATGACGCGGTGGCTGTTCGAGCTTGAGCCGCAACCAAGCGAGCGCATGCAGATCGCCTGCCGGGCCCAGCACATCGAGCGCTGGAGTATGCCCCGCAAGGAGTTTCCGGAAGGACGAAAAGGCTATTACGAATGGCGTCAGGCCTGCGGGCGTATGCATGGCCGGCGGGCGGCGGAGATCATGGCGGCTTGCGGTTACCCGCAGGAGGAGTGTGATCGGGTTGAGACGATTCTCACCAAGCGGGAATTGCGCAAGGACGCGGATACGCAGTTGCTGGAAGACGTCGCCTGCATGGTGTTTCTGGAGCGTTATTTCGCCGATTTTTATGAAGAAAAGGCGGAGTACGATCGGGAAAAGTGGTTGCGTATCGTCCGCCGCACCTGGGGCAAGATGTCGCCACGGGGGCATGAGGCGGCGCTGAAACTGGCCGGTGATCTGCCGGATCATCTGCTGGCATTGCTGCAGGAGGCATTGGCGGAGCCTGAGGGCTGAACCGTGCCTCAAGTCAGCGGATAAGTCGTGTCAAAATACGCTGTGAATACTTCCCTGTACGCTCGGCTCCGCCATCCATGGCTCCGCACGATTTTG
>JAKLLS010000095.1 GCA_022014155.1 Marinobacter sp.
GCCCTGCCGGTAGCCGAGGGGCAGTACCTCTGGCGCGAGCAGCTTGTATTGCGTGAGCGCTCCGACAACGGACCGATGGATCGCGACGTCTCGGTACAGGCTCTCGGTAGCGTCCTGGGTTATGGCGTCACTTCGAAGTTGGCCGTGTTTGGCGTGGTCCCCTACTTCTTCAACAAGGAACTCGATGTCACCACGCCCATGGGCCGGATCGAGCGTGACACCGGTGGATTTGGCGACATTTCGCTGTTTGGTCGCTACACGCTGTACAAGAAGGATTTCACCGGCAGCACCTTTCGCATAGCACCGGTATTCGGCCTTACCGCCCCGACGGGTGATGATAATGACCGAGATCGTTTCGGCGAACTGCCACGCCCGCTACAGACTGGCGACGGCGCCTGGGACGGTTTCGGTGGTGTGGTCACCACTTATCAGACACTGCAGTACCAAGTGGATGGGCAACTGCTCTACCGCGAAAACGGCCGTCACGACGGTTTCGCACGAGGCGACGAGACCCGCTTCGACACTTCACTGCAATACCGGATCTGGCCGCGAAGCCTGAAGGGTGTGCCTGGCACACCGGGGTTCATCTATGCCCTGCTGGAATCCAATGTCATCCATCGCGAGCGGGACGAATCCGGCAGTGGTACCGATGCCGATTCCGGTGGTACCCAGTGGCTGCTGGCGCCGGGACTGCAATACGTCAGCCGGAGGTGGATCGTCGAAGGCACGGTACAGCTGCTCGTGGCCGAAGACTTCAATGGCGATGCCATTGAGGACGATTACATTGTGCGCGTCGGCTTTCGCCGCAATTTCTAGGTTTCAGGGGCGACATGATAAGAATCGGTAAATGGTCGGCGTACAGTATTATCGGTCTGGTGGCAGTGCTCGCCTTGCTCGGTTGCGCGGGTGGGGCCATCAACTGGAATCAGGAGCCGCCGTATTCTCTTGTTCATACCTGGGGTGAAAAAGGCATCGGTCCGGGCCAGCTAAACGACCCCACCGGCATTGCCGTAACGGACACCGAAGTTTTCGTATCCGATGCCCGCAACGGGCGAATCCAGGTGTTTGATCACGAAGGGCGGTTCAAGCGGGTATTCGGTACCGCCGGTGATGGATTCGGCGAGCTTGGGCGACCGATGAACCTGACCATCCACGGCGACAAGCTCTACGTTCCCGAGTACATGAATGACCGCATTCAGGTGTTCAGCCTGGCTGGCGAACCCCTGGAAACCATTGGTGGCCCCGGTGAGGGGCCCGGCCAGTTCGATGCCCCGGGAGGTGTTGCCGTTGCCGATAATGGCGACCTGTTGGTAACCGACTTCTACAATCAACGTGTGCAGCACTTACGGGCGGATCGCTCATTCGTCCGGCAGTGGGGAACGACCGGAGAAACGGGAAGAGGCGCTGGCGAATTCACCTATCCCACTGATGTTGCGCTTGCTGGTGATGGAACTCTCTACGTGGCGGATGGTTACGGTAATCGTGTCCAGGCTTTCGATGCTGGGGGCGATTTCCTGCACAAGTGGGGCGGGCCGTTTGCCCTGGGCCTCTACGGGCCGTTTAAAGGCTGGCTGACCACCGCGACGTCCATTGCTGTTGGTCCCGAAGGCAATGTCTTTGTGGCCGATTTTTATAACGATCGTATCCAGAAGTTCGCGGCGGACGGGGACTACCTCACCGCATTCGGCAGTGAGCCGGAAAACCCCGGCCACACGGTAATGGCCGTCGCCATCGGGAATGACGGAACCGTGTGGAGCGTGAACTTCGCCGACAACCGGGTCGAAAAATGGCGGCCTGCGCTTCGGTAACGTTTATTCTGGTTGCATGTCCGGATTTTCAGGATCAGGGCGCAGAGTTAACCGGACGCCGTTCTGTGGTCAGCTGACCTGTTGCTGCGCCGGAAGGGCTGGATCAGCATCCGGTCAAGGCGCAGATCCTTCACTGTGCGAAAGTCCTCGATGCCGATGGTCATGCCCAGATGGCCTTTTTCCGGCTGAGCGCGGTAGGTGCCGAACAGCCGATCCCACCAGGGCAGGTTGAAGCCGAAGTTGCTGTCGGTCTCCCGGACGATGACTGAGTGGTGGACGCGGTGCATGTCTGGTGTCACCACGAACAGCCGCAAATATCTGTCAAACCAGAGGGGCAGGCGGACGTTGCCATGGTTGAACATGGAGGTAGCATTCAGCAAAACCTCAAAAATCACCACAGCCAGTGCCGGCGCACCCAGTGCCAGAACCACCGCCAGCTTGATGCCCATCGAGAGAAGGATTTCCAGGGGGTGAAAGCGCAGACCCGTGGTGACGTCGAACTCCAGATCCGCGTGGTGCATCCGGTGCAAGCGCCAGAGCCAGGGCACCGCATGAAACAGCCGATGCTGGAAATAAATCGCGGCATCCAGCAACAGAACGGCCAGAATTACCGAAAACCAGGCGGGTACTGCAACCTGGTTGAGCAGTCCCCAGCCCTGTTCCGCTGCCATAAAGGCGGTGCCAACCGCTGCAACAGGAAAAACCAGTCGTACAGCCAATGTGTCCAGGGCAACAATCAGAAGATTGCTTGGCCAGCGCGTCAGGCGACCGATACGTTGTGGTCGGCGTGCGGCAGCCACTTCCCATGTCATCATAATGGCCAGCACCGAGAGGAAAAAGCCGATCCGGATCAGTGGTTCATTGGTCAGTAGCGTATCGGTCACGATCGTGTTCATCCAGATTCCTACAGTCGGCGCCGAAGAAATGGCGCATAGGCAAATGGCTGGCTTCCGGAGTGTTCGAGCCAACGTACCTGAATTATTGCGTTGAACCCATGTGATGTCTGCGTCGAGGATCGGGAAAACCTTATCGGAGCGATGGGTCAGCGAGAGTGCTATTGGCTTTCTGTCGCTTGGTATTCCCGTTGTTCTTCCGTCCAGAGTGTCTTGAGGTACTCTACTACCGCGGCTATTTCCTGGTCCGTCAGACTCTCACCGAAAGCAGGCATGGTAAGCCTGTCGGATTTATTGAAGGGGTATCGCCACCCCTCGGCAATCATCCTGAACAGCATGGCATCGCTGTGGCGCCAGGTGTGGCCGGTTTCATCGTGAGGTGGCGGGGGCATTTCTCCCTTCTCATCCAGCTTTTGCCAGTTGGCGGCGCCTTCAGCCTGCCATCCGTGGCAGGCTGTGCAGTATTGCTCATAGATCTGGCGGCCCTGGGCGACGTCCGGCGGCGCACTGTTGGCACTGGCAGCCCCGCCTGAGGCATCCGCAAGGACCGGTGCAACGAGCAAGGCCAGCAAGTAGATCCCTTTATTCATGGACAGGCGTCCATTCACCAGCGTCGCCACGGGCAAGCAGCGCTCCGTTTTCAGTGCCCGCCACGAGCCCTTGTGCCGGCGAGAAGGCGAGCGCGGTCACGGGTTGGGGTACCGCCAGGTTTGTCCAGGTTTCGCCGCCGTCGGCACTGTGATGAATCTGCCCCTCGACCACGGCATAGATGTTTTCTGGAGCCGCAGGATCATAGCTGATGGCAGACACAGTGCCCCGCAGATCACCCGCATCGCCCCAGAAGCAGAAACAGTCCATGGAACGGGCGACACCTCGGGTGGTACCTGCAAACAGCCAGCCACTTTCCATGCTGCCGGGCATATCTGAGTGCAGGAAGGCCTGCACCGGCTCCCGGGGACCACTATCGACTTTCACCCATTCGGCGCCGCCGTCCCTGGACCGAAACATGCCGTCCTTGCCAAGGTAGGCGTAGAGGGTTTCCGGCTGGGTGGCGTGAGCGGCAATGGCAGTGACTCCGAGATCCGGCAAGGTGTCGTTGAGGGATTGCCAGCGCTTACTGGTACTGTCGTAGCGCCAGACGCCCAGGCCAGGACCTGCCAGATATATGCTTGCGTCCGCGCCATTGGCCAGGGAAGCGGGCTGCGCGCCTGGATTAGACGGAGGCAGCGGAACCTCGGTGGCTGTTTGGCCTTCAATGGCAAACAGGCCACTGTCCCGCAGCACCAGAAGGGCGCCTGATGAGCTGGTCGTCAGTGCTCTCACTGGTTGGCCATCGTCCGCAGACTGGGCCTGAACCAGGGCCGGCATGACAACGACTAGTGTGCACAGGAAAAGGCGCGAGAGCATAGAGCTCATGCGTCGAACCATCGTTTTCATAGTGCTGACCTCAATAATCTTTATGCTCGCGGAAAACACGTTGCTGGCCATCGGCACTGAAAGCGATAACCTGATAATCGTCCTTCCGGCCGGTTTCCATACCGGGGGTGCCATGGGGCATACCGGGCACTGAAAGGCCTTTCGTATTGAACTCGGGATTTTCCAGGTAAGCGACAATATCATCTGCCGGCACATGCCCTTCGATCACCAGATCACCGATCAACGCGGTATGGCAGGACGCCATTTCACGAGGCACGTCGTACTGCTGCTTGATCTCATTAAGGTTGTCGGTTTCAACGATGCTGGTCTCAAAGCCATTGGCATCAAGGTGCTCCGCCCAGGATTGGCAGCAGCCGCAATTGGGGCTCTTGTAGATGGTGATGGCCGGGCCTGCCTCTCCAGTGGACGCTACGGAGGCTGACGATTTGGCGGGCTCGCCAGTCTGGATTGCAAGCGTGGCGGCACCAGCGGCCAGAAACATTGCTGTGATTGTGAGCTTGATCTTTGAATTGCGCATTTGATTCACTCCGGTTAAAGGCCCGTGACGAATGAACGAAAGCACGGAGCTTTTTTAACAGTTAACGGTGCAAGGAGAATTGGCCGCGAAGGATGAAAATCCGGGACCGACTCAGGAGTGATGTTCTGGAGGGGGTGTAATCGAAGCCATAAACGGATCCTGGTAGAGAGCTACGCGAGCGCCACCCATCGGTTGGGAACCGGTGTCAAATAATCCCGTGGGAGTTGCCAGCAAGAGACCAACACTGACGCCGCAATTGCTCAGTCCGCTGGCGCTCGGGCAGGGCATGCCGGGAACGATGGTGCAATCGCTTCCCGCATCGGACTGAGAGCTGGTGCTTTCAACCTGATCCATCGCCATGGAGCCACAATCCATCACTGGCGCGCCCGCCATATGCGAGATAGCCAGCGCAGGCCCGCTCATCACCAGAAGCAGTGATAGCAGCACAGAAAGGACTTGGCGGTTCGTTGCGATCATCTTGATTTCAAGCACCAACCGGTTGAATTACGTGGCTGTGACAAACAACCAGTAACTTGGTTTATTCAATCTTAGCACTTTATCTGGCCCTGTATGGTGTCTCTGCAGCCCGCGCGAGTTTTTTCAGCCTGGCCCGTTGCCAGAGATAGAAAATCACCGGAATCAGCAGCAGTGTAAGCACCAGGGTGGTGACCATACCGCCAATCATCGGGCCGGCAATCCGTTGCATCACTTCCGAGCCGGTGCCACTGCCGAGCATGATGGGAATCAGGCCGGCAACGATCGCGGCAAAGGTCATCATGATCGGACGAACCCGCTGGGCGGCACCATCGCTGATGGCCTGGCGGAGGGCGTCCGCCGACAGCCGGTCTGGTTGATGATCCACGGTTTCCAGGGCGTTATGCAGGGACTGGTTCAGGTACACCAGCATCAGGACGCCGATTTCCACCGCTACCCCGGCCAGCGCAATAAAGCCAACGGCCACGGCTACGGACAGGTTGTAGCCCAAAAGGTACATCAGCCAGATACCGCCGATCATGCCAAACGGCAGGGTGCCGAGGATGATGCCCACCTCAGTCAGGTTGCGGAAGTTCAGGTACAGCAGGATGATGATGATGGCCAGGGTCAGGGGCACCACCATGGTCAGGCGTTCCTTGGCGCGCTGCATGTATTCGTACTGACCGGACCAGGTCAGGGAGTAGCCAGCCGGCAACTCGACCGTTTCCCGCACCCGTTCCTGGGCTTCGGTGACCCAACTGCCCAGGTCCCGGCCTTCGATATCTACCAGGGTCCAGCCATTGATACGGGCGTTTTCCGACTTGATCATCGGTGGCCCCTGGTCGATCCGGATGTTCGCCACGTCCGCCAGGGCGATGCGTTGACCGTTGGGGGTCACCATGGGCAGCAAACGCATCTGCTCCACCGAGTCCCGGTAGCCCTGGGGGTAACGCAGGTTGATGGGGTAGCGCTCCAGGCCCTCCACGGTGCTGCCCACATTCATGCCACCGATCGCGGTGCGAACCACCGACTGGATGTCTTCGATATTCAGTCCGAAACGGGCGGCGGCCTCCCGCTGTATGTCCACCTTGATGTAGCGCCCGCCGGCGACTCGTTCGGAGAAGGCCGAGGCGGTGCCGGGTATGTCGGACAGCACCTGTTCCAGTTCCTCCCCTATGCCCTGGATCACCTCCAGGTCCGGCCCGGCCACCTTGATGCCGACCGGGGTCTTGATGCCGGTGGAGAGCATGTCGATGCGGGTCTTGATGGGCATCACCCAGGCGTTGGTCAGGCCGGGTAGCTTGACCACCTTGTCCAGCTCCTTGCGCAGGGATTCCGGTGTCACGCCGGGCCGCCACTGATCCCGGGGTTTGAACTGGATAAAGGTCTCGATCATGGTCAGCGGCGCTGGATCGGTGGCGGTTTCGGCGCGGCCGATCTTGCCGAACACGGTTTTCACTTCCGGAATACTGGCGATCAGCTTGTCGGTCTGCTGCAGAATCTGCCGCGCCTTGCCGATGGAGATACCGGGATAGGTGGTGGGCATGTACATCAGATCGCCCTCGTCCAGGGGCGGCATGAATTCACTGCCCAGTTTGTTGGCCGGCCAGAAGCCGATCACCAGTACCACCAGGCCGCCGGCAAGCATCAGGGCTGGCCGCCGCAGGGCCCAGCCGATAACCGGTCGGTACATGGTGATCAGCAGCCGATTGATGGGGTTGCGATGCTCGGGCAACACTTTGCCGCGGATGAAATAACCCATCAGCACCGGCACCAGGGTAATGGCCAGCCCCGCAGCCGCTGCCATGGCGTAGGTCTTGGTGAAGGCCAGGGGTGCGAAGAGCTTGCCTTCCTGAGCCTGCAGGGTGAACACCGGCAGAAAACTCACGGTGATGATCATCAGGGAGAAAAACAGCGCCGGTCCCACTTCACCAGCGGCCCGTGACATCACGGCCCACCGGTTTTCCGGTGTCAGCGGGGTCCGTTCCATGTGTTTATGGACGTTCTCCACCATTACGATAGCCCCGTCCACCATGGCGCCGATGGCAATGGCGATACCACCGAGGGACATGATGTTGGCGTTGATGCCCTGGGCATGCATCACCACAAAGGCCGCGAGGATGCCCACCGGCAGGCTGACAATGACCACCAGTGAGGAGCGCAGGTGGAACAGGAACACCGCGCAGATCACGATGACCACCAGGAACTCCTGCAGCAGCTTGCCGTACAGGTTGTCCACCGCGTTGTTGATCAGCGTGGAACGGTCGTAGGTGGGCACCACTTCCACACCGTCCGGCAGACTGGCCTTGATATCCTCCAGGCGTTGCTTGACGCCCTCGATGGTTTCCAGGGCATTTTCCCCGAAGCGCATCACCACGATGCCGCCGGCCACTTCCCCTTCCCCGTTCAGTTCCGCGATACCGCGGCGGATCTGGGGGCCAAGCTGCACATCCGCCACATCCTTCAGTAACAGGGGTTTGCCGTTGTCATTGACCCCCAGGGGTACCTGGCGCAGGTCGACCTCGTTCTGCAGGTAGCCGGTGACCCGCACCATGTATTCCGCCTCGGCCATCTCCACCACCGAGGCGCCGGTTTCCTGGTTGGCGTTGTTGATGGCGGCATGGATTCGCTGCAGGGTGATGTCGTGGGCGCGCAGCCGATCCGGGTCGACCACGACCTGGTACTGTTTGACCATGCCGCCCACGCTGGCCACTTCGGACACCCCGGGCACGGTTTGCAGTTCAAACTTCAGGAACCAGTCCTGAATGGCCCGCAGTTCCGACAGGTCATGCTGGCCGCTACGGTCCACCAGGGCGTAGGAATACACCCAGCCGACGCCGGTGGCGTCTGGCCCCAACTCCGGTTTGGCGGCATCCGGCAGTTGCCCGGCCACCTGGCTCAGGTATTCCAGAACCCGGGAACGGGCCCAGTACAGGTCGGTGTTGTCATCGAAAATGACGTAAACAAAGGAATCGCCAAAGAAGGAATACCCCCGAACGGTCTTGGCGCCGGGTACCGACAGCATGGCGGTGGTGAGGGGGTAGGTCACCTGGTCCTCCACCACCTGTGGGGCCTGGCCAGGGTAGGTGGTCTTGACGATCACCTGCACGTCTGACAGGTCAGGTATGGCGTCAATGGGCGTTTCCCTGACGGAATAGAGCCCCCACCCGGTCAGAATCAGGGTGGCAAGCAGCACAAAAAATCGATTATGAAGCGACCACTGGATAATGGCGTTAATCATGGGCTGAATCCGGTCTGGTGACAGCCGGGAGCGCTGCCTACGGCAGCGCTCCCGGCGCTATCACTATTGTTTGCTTATGGCGGTCACTTGCTGTCCTTTATCCGCCGGTGTCAGGGTGAAGGTAACGGAGTCATCTTTTTTCAGTCCGTTCAGATCCACCTCTGGTGCCACGGAAAATCCCATGGTCATGCGCGGCCAGTTCAGCTCTGGAATGGGCTCGTGGTTCAGGGTGATCTTGCGTTTTTCGGTGTTGATCGCGGTGATCACGCCCCGGCTCTGGATCGGGCTTGTGGACTCTTTTGTGTCCATGCCGGACATGGAGTCCATACCGGTTTCTGCCACTGCCAGCACAGGGTTCAGGGTTAATCCGAATACAGCAGCGATCATGAGGGTTCTCAGGTTCATGGTTTTCTCCAGTGGTTATTGCGCGTCTTGCGCGGGTTCAATACGTTCAACGAGATAGCCTTCCGGCGTCTCCCGGAAACCGAAGTTGACGGTCTGATCGGGGCTCAAGGCGTCCATATCCACGGACTCGGCGAGATCAAACGCCATGGTCATGGCGGGCCAGCTCAGTTCCGGGATGGGGGCATGCTCGAGGGTGATTGAGGCACCTTCGTTATCCAGTTCGGTGATCCGGCCGACGCCTTCGATCAGTTCTGACGGCGAGCTGTCTGACTCGGTGTCACCGCTGCTTTGCTCATCCGCTTCAAGCCTTAACATGGCGGCTTCAAGACTGGTTTCGGAGTCGATCAGGAACTGGGCGGACACCACCACCTGCTGGCCTTCTTCCAGCCCCTCGCGAATCACGACCCGGTCACCGGCTTCCTGGCCGGTTTTCACGGGCACCGGGCGGAAGTAACCATCGTTTTCGGCCAACAGCACATGCTGGCTGTCGCTACGCTGGATCAGTGCCGGACGCGGAATGGTGAGCAGGTCATCGCCGATGGGCGCGTCCATGGTGAGGTTCACGAACATATTGGGGCGCAGCCGGCCGTCGGCATTGGGAACGCGCACCCGCGCCCGCAGGGTCCGTGTTCTGGCATCCAGCTCCGGGTAGACATAGTCAATGGTGCCCTGCCACTGGGTGTCAGGCATGGACGGCGTGGTGAATGCCACAGGCTGGCCTGCCACGACCAGCCCGGCCTGCCGCTCGAAGAACTCGGCGATCACCCAGACGGAATCGCGGCTGCCGATGGCCATGATCTCGGTATCCGGGCGGACGTACATGCCGGCACGGACTGGCAGAGCGGCCACGTAACCGGAGCCGGGAGCGAATACGGTGATGCGTTCACGGACCTTGCCGGTTTTTTTCAGGTTGGCGATCTGGGAATCAGTCATACCGAAGGAGCGCAGCTTTCCTCCTGTTGCTGTCGTCTCTGAACCGCGCCGGAGGCGCTCGGACATCAGGAATTCCTGCTGGGCATTCACCAATTCCGGCGAATAGATCTCATACAGCGGCTCTCCCCGGCTGACCTTCTCTCCCAGCGAACGAACGTGCAGAACCTCGACCCAACCGGCAATGCGGCTGTGCACGTGGTTCAGTTTGTCCTCATTATCGGTGACATAACCCACTGTGCGGACCGGGGTGGAGACCGGTCCACGGGACACGGCTCCGGTTTTAACGCCCAGATTGGCCCTGACTGCGGCGTTGATTTGCACCCCGCCATCGTCTCGCCCAGTGTCCTTTTCCTCATAAACCGGCACCAGATCCATGCCCATGGGGGACTTGCCGGGCTTGTCGCGGCGGTAATCGGGGTCCATGGGGGCGACCCAGTACAGGGGCCCCTTCTGGGCCGAATCCTCAGCGGATGTACTGGAGTCGTTGGGTTGGGCCATTGGCATTGTTTGCTGACTTGTCAGCCAGCCAAGACCAAAGGCAATAGCGATCACTATCGCCACCAGGGCAATGCGCATTGATGTTTCCTCGTTTAAAGCTCATGAGTACCCGTCTGTGGCTTTCCAGACGGGCGAATCCATTCAGAAGACTCGTATCAGGCTTTGGAGGAATTCGGGGGAGGCGTCAGGGTGTCCAGGACAATGCTGAGATAGCGATCGTGGGGATGCAGGTTATTGAGCTCAGAGGATGACTGTGTGGGCACATTATCTTTTGCGGAGACCAGCGCGGAGATCATGGTGCTGCAACTGCCCAGGCTCGCCGCGAGGGAGCAACCTGCCGGTGTCATGTCGCCACACGCCATGTCATGTTCGGAATGCCCGGAAGCGTCGTGCTGCTCATTGACACAACAGTCCATCATCGCCATGTGCAGGGTCCGGGATGAGGGCTCGGTCATTTCCTGTGAGGACTGACCGAACGCCAGCACAGGCAGCATCACCATTGCCAGTAACAGCAGATGTATAACGGCTTTATGGAATGCTTTGTATGACAAGTCAGGTTGTCCGGCGACGTGAACAGAGTTTCAGTACGGATAGGAATATAAACCTGTGCGTTGCATACAGGTCAAGTGAATATTTATCTGTAACAACCTCGCATCCTCTGTGTCTCCCATATGAACGGAAAGAAATTGCCATTGATGTGTAACGCCTTCCGATCTGGTGTGTCGATGTAGGAGTGCAATACAAATCAAGGCAAGTTCAGGGCGCACAAGTTCACGGTACAGGAGCGTAATCCGATATGACTCGACACTATTGGATGGGTGGCAAGCGCACCTACGAGCAGGACCGTTTTTTCGAATCATCACTTGATAAAGCCCGCTGGCAGGCCGGGGATGATTCGCAGGAGTGGGAAGCCTGTTGGTACACCGGTATGCCGGACCCGGAATACTTCAGGAAGGTCGGGCCTGACCGCAAGATCAATCACATTCCCGGAAACAACGCCCTGACGGTTAAGAGCCGGCTTTACCAGAGCCTGGTCACGCTTCGGGAGCGGGTGGCGGTTCAGCAGCGCGGGGCGTCTTATCTGACAGACCGGCTGCAGTTCGTGCCCCGGGTTTTCTCCATACCTGAGGACTATCACGTGTTTCAGCAGGAAGCCTTTGATAACCCGTCCAGCCGCTGGCTGCTCAAACCCAAGAATGCGGCCCGGGGTAAGGGCATTCAGCTCGTTCAGGATCCGGCGACTATCCCGCTGGATTCTTCGTGGATGGTCCAGGAGTACATCGGTAACCCCCACACCATGCACGGGCGAAAATACGTACTGCGCCTATACGTAGCCATCACTTCCGTCACGCCTTTGCGGGTTTATCTCTATCGTCAGGGCTTCGCCAAGCTCGCCTCTGAACCCTATGACGAAGAAAACGCAGACAACCCATACAGCTATCTCACCAATCCGGACATTAATGCCCTGAACCTCGATGCCGAGGTGCCGGTGGAGTTTGTTGATCTGGAGCGATACCGGGCCTGGCTGCGGGAGGAAGGCCACGACGATGATGTCCTGTTTGCCAGAATTGAAGACCTGGTCGCCCTGACCTGCCTATCCGCGGTGGAGGCCATGCGGGAGAGATCCCGGGCGATCGGAGCGGATACCCAAGGGTGCTACGAGCTGCTCGGCATTGATTGCCTGATTGATGACCAGCTCAAGCCCTGGATCTGTGAATGCAACCTCAGCCCGTCGCTGGAAGTTTGTGCCGGGCTCGAAAGCGGCGGCGAGATCGAAGAGGATATCAAGGGCTCGCTGGTGGCGGATCTGGTCAGTTTGGTGGGACTGAACGGCAAGGCTGAACCGGGCAGCGCCAGCACCCCCGAGCAACAACTGATTGCGGAAACCGGGAAAGAGCTGTCGCGGGCAGGGAATTTCAAGCGTCTGCTGCCCTCGGACACCCCGGCTCGTTACCTGCCTTTTTACACCTTGCCGCGCCTGGAAGATTGGGTTCTGGCAAAGGCCATCTCCGATAAGACACTCACGCAACCGACGCTCAGGCGGCGTTACGCCGAGGACATGATCAGCGACGATTGTGTGTACGTTTATGACACCCGTCTTGGCCATCTCAGCGCACTGAATGAGACCGGCTCTCTGATCTGGCTGATGGCGACGGACGGCGTCGCGCCGGATGACATAGCGCATGCCCTGAATGAGTCGGTTGATTCCAAGGCGGCGGACCGACCCGGCGCCTGGGCCATTCGCCAGGACGTCTGGAATTCTCTGGCGGACTGGGCCGCAAATCAACTTCTGGTGCAGGAAGACCCATCTGGTTCTTCGGTCAGTGACGTCCCGCGCACTGTCGAAGCGCGAGTCCCTGGTACGATTGTGCAATTTTCACGGGTCCTTGAGTGCGGGGCCTTCCGGGTCGAACTCTGCACAGACAGTGAGCCACTGGTTAACCGGATTGAGCCCCTGCTTATGCCGATGGCGAGCGAATCCCTGAGGGGGGCTGAATCCAGGCTGGAAATTGTCCGTGATACGCCGGGATACACGCTGATTCTTGACGGTAAGGTCATTCAGTCACGGCTGGCACTCTCACGGGTGGCGCCTGCTGTGATGGTGTGTCTGACCCGACGTGCGGCAGATAACGGTGAGATTGCTCTCGATGCCGGTCTGATTGCCTCCCCGGATGATCCCGACAGTACCGTCCTGGTGGCCAACAGCGACCGGGAGCTGGGTGATCTGCCTGCTCTTGAGATGGCGAGCCGTTTCGACGCCGTGTTCAGTCGTGCCATCAGAATCCCGGAGGATGTGGGCGGGCTTTGTTCAGTGCTGGGATTACCGGCCCAGGTGCCGGAGTCGAAAGCGGATGCTTCCGACAAACCGCAAACTCCGGCAATTCATCATCTGGCTGACGGCAGCGGCATGATGCTGCAGACCGCCTCTTCCGGACTGGCCGGAGAAACGCGCCGGATTCAGGCGATACTTATCCCCAGCCACGTCTCCCTGCGGGAGAAAACAGGTATCCGAAGACTCTCTGTGAGTGAGGCCATGCGCTATCTCATCCCCGGCTGTTGTGGGGCTGACGGGCAGCCTTTGGGGACTGCGGGGTTCTCACGGCTGGCCGACTGGCTGGCGGGCATCGATCGCTATCTGGTGGACGCCAATAACCTGGATACAGCGGTGGCGAACCTGCCGCTGGGGCCGGAGGTGCAAGGAATCAGTCATTCTGCCTGAAAAGAATCCGGGCACCTTGCCCGGTGTTAACCACCGAAACGGATAGAGAGGAAAGACTATGTCCAGAGATACCCAGAAAAGACAGTTGTTGCGAAAACTCGCCAAGGGGATCAGCTACACCGGCCCGATCCTTGCGGTTGTTGTTGGCACGTCAGCCTTCAGTGCCACGGCCGCTGACGTCAATGCGGAAAGTGAGTACCTGATGCTGGCCGCCGGAGAAGCCGAGGCAGAGGGTAAAGCCAATGGAGAAGGGGAAGGCGAAGCCAAGAAGGGCTACGGCGAAGGCGAAGGTGAAGCCGAGGGAGAAGGTGAAG
>JAKLLS010000096.1:0-6421 GCA_022014155.1 Marinobacter sp.
GCCGGGATAGCAGGGACTCCGGCCACCAGGTACGATTGCCCTGCCACCCCATCAGAAGCAACAGGGGCGGGCCGTCACCGCGGGTTTCGTAGTGGATGCTGATATTGCCGTTGGGTGCAAGTGGCATACGCTTTCCGTAGTGTTAAGTCGAGTGAGTGCTGGTGGATCAAGAGCATCACTGGAACAATAGGTACCAATCGACCGGCCAATATAAGTTTAGGGCGGTTTTGCAAGCGTGTCTAAAATATAAGCATACTACATTTCATGAAAAAATTGCTCACAAATAGATTGTGCAAAATGTTAATGGCCGGCTGTGGCAAGGCTCGTGAACTTATTATATGTGGTACCGCCTCTCCGGGCGCCCGACATTGCCGTAGGTGACTTCCGCGGTCAGTTCGCCCCTGCCAACCAGAAACTCCAGATAGCGGCGTGCGGTGGTGCGGGAGGCGCCGATGGCATTGCCCAGTTCCTCGGCACTCCATTGCTGGCCGGATGACAGCACCTCACGGATCTTATCCAGGGTGAGGCTGTCGATGCCCTTGGGTAGTCGTTCATCGCGGGTCGGCTGGGTGTCCTCGCCGGAACTGCGGGGCAGCAGGGCATCCACTTCTTTCTGTGCGACCTGGACCAGGCCGGAGAGGTGGCGAAGGTGGTCACGGTACCGGCTGACAGCTTCCTCAAGACGTTCGAACACCAGTGGTTTGAGAATATAGTCGAAAACCCCGCCGCGCAGGGCGCTTCTCAGGGTTTCCACTTCCTTGGCGGCGGTGATGAGAATTACGTCGCTGCTGCTGTCCTTTGCCCGGAGTTCCCGAAGCAGCTCAAGCCCGTTGCCGTCGGGGAAATAGATATCCAGCAGGATCAGGTGCGGCGCCATCACGTCGATCAGGTCTCGTGCGTCTTCGAGGCTGTGGGCTATACCACACAGTTCGACGTCGTCCAGGCGTTCAACAAATCGTCGCTGAATTTCCGCAATTTTCCGATCATCTTCAACAATCAGAACCCGAATGGTGGTCAATGACAGTCCCTCCCTTTGCTGGTTTTGGGTAGGTAAAGGGTAAAACGGGAGCCTTTCCCTGGCAGTTCTTCAACCGTGACGGATCCTCCCCAGCGGTTCAGGAACTGGTGTACCAGGTACAGACCATAGCCATGGGTATCACCTTCTTTTGTGCTCACGCCTTTCTCAAAAATCCTCTGCCGGGCGTCTTCGGGAATGCCGGGCCCCTGGTCTTCCACCTCGAAAATCAGCTCGTGTCCCAGGTCCGTCATGGATAACTGAACCAGTCCGCCTTCGCCTGTCTGCAGGCGGGTTGCTTCAAGGGCGTTGTCAATCAGGTTGCCGAGCACGCTGACCAGTTGATCTCGCGGCATGTCGGCGGGTATGTCCGTCATCCGGCTTTCCGGATCGATGTGGAGGTGCAGGCCCATTTCCCGCGCCCGGTTGTACTTGCCCAACAGGCAGCCGGCAATGACGGGATCGGGCACCGCATCCAGCAACAGATGAATCAGCGCCTGGTGATCACTGACTTCGCTGCCGATCAGGTTCAGTGCGTCTTCATAGGCTTCGATCTGGATCAGGCCGGCAATGGTATGGAGCTTGTTGGAGTATTCATGGGTCTGACTTCGTAAGGTGTCAGCATACTGCTGTATCCGCGTGAGTTGCCGGCTGACCTGATCCACTTCGTCCCGAAGCCTGAAACTGGCAACCACGCCAATAATGTCCACGCCCTGGCGGACAGGTAAGCGGTTCACGATCATCTGACGGTTCCTCAGCCACACTTCCCGGTCAAAGTCCGGCGTGCCGGACTCAAGCACTGAAAGCAGGTCGCTCTCGGGCAAGATCTCGAGAATGGGGCGGCCTGCCAGAGGCGTATGCGGGTCCAGTCCCAAGGTTTCCAGGGCGGTCCGGTTCACGGTGGTGATAATGCCCTCGCGGTTGATGGCGATGATGCCCTCCCGGACCGACTGGAGTGTTGCGTCCCGCTCCTGGAACAGGCGTGCAATTTCTTCTGGCTCCAGCCCGAATATGGCACGCTTGAAGCGACTGGCGATCACTATGGCAATCAGTATGCTGATCAGTAGCGCCAGGCCGACAACACTGTAAAGCACAATACTGTATCGTTCGATGGTGGCGTTCACCTGATCCACGCCATAGCCGACGGACACAATGCCGATAATCTCGCCGCTATCCGGTTCAATCACCGGTGCCTTGCCACGCATGGAGTCGCCCAGACTACCTTCGGCCCTCGCCACGTAGGACTCACCATCGATCAGTGCGCGCCGGCCATCGTCACCGTCGTCGTCTGCCATGGAATGGCCAATCCGGTCGGCGGAGGGGTGCGCAAGGCGGATGGCCTGGTGGTCACCGATAACAATGAACAGGGCTTCGTTGGTGTGTGCCAGGCGCCTGGCCAACCGGTTGAGGGTTTCGATATCACGCTGGCGGATTCCCTCGATCACCGAGGGCGCGGCAGCAACGGTTTTCGCGACCATCAGCGCCCGCTGTCCGATTTCGTCAAACAGGGAGTCACTGAGGTAATAGCCGGCGAATACGCCAATCAGGGTGGTTTGCAGGGCACTGACCAACCCGAGGGAAAGGATCATTCGGGTTTTAAGTTTGGTTTTTCGGAGCACGTTATCAGCTGCGATTGGTTTGTTGTCGTTATCTCATCAGGTTAAATCACACGCCCTGTGATTGCCCGTAAATTTTATGAACTTAACGCCCATTAATTTCTTTAAAGGCTTTACGCCCAAAAACTTCTGGCGGCATTGATTGCCCTCTAGTCTGTTTTTGCGAGTCTCCCGCCAGCGGCACCCAGTAATGAGGTCTGCCCTGGCAGAGACCACAAAAACAAGAGTGAGGTGACAATCATGACTATCAAACGAACGCTTTCCTTCGTGGCGGCCGCCACCTTTAGCATGTCCGCGTTGGCCTGGCAGCCTTCCGGTAAGGTCGAATGTATCGCGCCTTCCGATCCGGGCGGCGGTTGGGATTTTACCTGCCGCAGTGCCGGCAATGTCCTGCGGGAGCTTGGCCTGATCGATGGCACGGTACAGACCGTGAACATGGCTGGAGCAGGCGGCGGGGTTGCCTTTGCCCACACCGTCAGCAAGCGGGCCGAGGATGACAAGCTTATAGTGGCCGCATCCACTGCCACCACCACGCGGCTGGCGCAGAAGCAGTTCCCGGGGCTGAATGCGGATATGGTGAGCTGGGTTGGAGCATTGGGGGCGGACTACGGCGTGATTGCGGTGGGCAGCAGCTCTCAATATCAGGACCTGAACCAGCTTCTGGATGCCGTCAAGGCGAATCCCAAGTCGGTGAAGTTCGCGGGTGGCAGTGCCCGGGGCGGCTGGGATCATCTCAAGGTTCTGATCACTGCCAAGGCCGCCGGTGCCGACCAGCTCCCGTCAATTCCCTATCTTTCCTACAACAACGGCGGCGAAGCCATGACCCAGGTGGTGGGCGGTCAGGTCGATGCCTTTACCGGTGATCTCTCCGAAGTCACCGGCTTTATGGCCTCCGGTGACCTCCGTGTGCTGGCGGTATTGGCGGATGAGCGTGTGCCGGGCGACTTTGCAGAGATTCCGACGGCAAAAGAGCAGGGCATCGATGCGGTCGGTCCGAACTGGCGCGGTTTCTACATGCCGAAGGGCGCCTCTGAAGAATCAAAGACCTACTGGACGAAGACGGTCGATACCCTTTATGCCAGCGAGGAATGGAAAAAGGTTATGAAGGCCAATGGTCTGATCCCTTTCCATCCACCCGCGGGTGAATTTGACAGCTTTGTCCGGGAGCAGGTGCAGGACATCGAGAATCTGTCTCGCGAAATAGGGCTGCTCAAATGACTGGCTTCGGTGATCGAATTCTTGGTCTTGGCCTTATGGTGCTGGCTGTCGCCTACGGCTGGGTGGCCCAGCAGTGGCCCGAACCGTTTGGTGGCGCCGAAACCGTGGGGCCGGAAACCTTCCCTACCATCCTTGCGGTCGTTCTGGTGGCCGGTGGCATCTACCTGATGATCAAGCCGGACCCCGATGCCCAGTGGCCGCTGGGTAAGTCCGCGCTGGAGCTGGTGGTGTCCCTGCTGGTTCTGGTGGTGTACGCCATGCTGCTTGAGCCCCTGGGGTTTGTTATATCGACAACCCTGGCGGTGGGCGCTCTGAGCTGGCGCATGGGCGCTAATCCCCGAAGCGCGTTCGTGACCGGTCTGATCAGTGCGGTAGTGGTGTTTGTCCTGTTCAACTATGGCCTGTCACTGAACCTGCCCGCCGGTCTTCTGGAGGTGCACTGATGGAAACGCTCGGTTTTCTGATGGAGGGGTTTGCGGTGGCACTGACGCCGTACAACCTGATGTTTGCGTTGCTTGGCGCCTTTGCCGGTACCCTGATCGGTTGTATGCCGGGGCTCGGCCCCGCCAATGGTGTGGCCATTCTTATTCCGCTGGCATTCACCCTGGGGCTGCCGCCGGAAACGGCCATGATTCTGCTGACCTCGGTATACGCGGGGGCCATGTATGGCGGCCGCATATCCTCCATCCTGCTCAATATCCCCGGTGACGAGCCGGCGATGATGACCTGTCTTGATGGCTACCCCATGGCCCGCAAGGGCAGGGCGGCAGATGCACTGGCGATCTCGGCGATTGCATCGTTTTCTGGCGGCCTGATCGGGACGGTTGGCTTGATCATGCTGGCCCCGGTGCTGGCGAAGTTTGCTCTCAGCTTCGGACCGGCAGAGTACTTCGCGCTGTTCCTGCTGGCGTTTGCAACGCTGGGTGGTATTACCGGCAAAAACCCGATGAAAACCGTGATTGCCGCTACTCTGGGGATCATGATCTCCACCGTGGGAATTGATATTTCCACGGGTACCCAGCGCTACACCTTCGGTGTCCTGGAGTTGTACGAGGGGATCGACTTTATTCTCGCCATTGTCGGTCTGTTTGCCATCTCGGAGTTGTTGTTCTTCGTCGAGTCACGCATGGGCCATGGCCGCGAAAAAGTGAGTGTCGGTAAGCTGACCCTCAGCTTCCGGGAACTGGTCAGCACCATTCCTACCCAGTTGCGTGGTGGTGTGCTCGGCTTTATATCCGGGGTCTTGCCGGGGGCGGGCGCTTCTCTGGGCAGCTTTATCAGCTACACGCTGGAGAAGCAGGTGCTGGGTAAGAAAGGCAAGTTCGGCGAAGGCGACATCCGCGGTGTGGTTGCCCCTGAAGCGGGTAACAACGGTGCATCATCGGGTGCGCTGGTACCTATGTTGACCCTGGGTGTGCCTGGCAGTGGCACGACAGCGGTTCTGCTGGCGATGTTGATCTCGCTGAACATCACGCCCGGCCCTCTTATGTTCACCCAGAACGCCGATATTGTCTGGGGCGTCATTGCAGCTCTTCTCATCGGGAATGTGCTGTTGCTGTTGCTGAACATTCCGTTGGTCGGGGTCTTTGTACGGCTGTTGTCGGTTCCCCCCATGTACCTGTTGCCGATCGTGACCATGGTTGCCTTCGTGGGCATTTACTCCATCAGCAACAGCACCTTCGATCTGTATTTCATGGTGGCGTTTGGCATTGCCGGTTACTTCCTCCGCAAGCTGGAGATTCCGGTGGTACCCATCATTCTCGGTCTGTTGCTGGGACCGGAAATGGAGAAGAACCTCGGGCATGCCCTGGTGCTGTCGGATGGTGACTGGAGCATTCTCTGGGCCAGCACCCTGGCCAAAAGTTTCTGGCTGGTCGCCGGGCTGAGTCTGGCGCTGCCATACCTGGTTGGCCCCCTGCTGCGCCGTCGCATGAATGCTGCCATGAAGGAAAGCCCGGTCAGTGACTGACCGGGCTCCAGTGTGTTCCCGCCGGACGTTTGTCTGGCTTACAAAGCAATAAATACAAGTAAATAAGGAAGGATGTAATGACAAAACAAAAAAGATTGGTTTCATGCATCGCATTGGTTGTTTGTGGTTTCTCCGCTTCAGGTGCGTTTGCCCAGACGACGGTCTCGAAGCTCTCAGCGGATGCGCCGGTGTCGAATGTTTCTGCGGACGTGTATGGCCAGCTGAACTATGGCGTGCTGGTCGGGGATAGTGGTGACGGCAGTGAACACTTCATCGTCGATAACGACAATAGTGGGAGCCGGATCGGCGCCAAATTGAAAGGCGACCTGAACGATACGGATCTGGTGGTGGGTGCCCACGTTGAACTGGAGTATCAGCAGAACCCCTCGAATCAGGTGACTCTCGAAGAGCGCTCGATCAGTGGCGAATTCAATGAGCGTCAGCTGAACCTGTTTGTCTCCGGTGGATTTGGCAAGTTATCACTCGGTCAGGGTGATGGGGCCGCGAACGGCAACATCGAACGGGACCTGTCGGGTACCAAGGTTATTTCGTATACCAACCCCGGGCTGGTTGGTGGCGGTCTGGAGTTTCTGGACGATGCCA
>JAKLLS010000096.1:6521-10742 GCA_022014155.1 Marinobacter sp.
TCGTATACCAACCCCGGGCTGGTTGGTGGCGGTCTGGAGTTTCTGGACGATGCCACCGATACACGGGTCCGATTGGGGGCTACCACGAGCGATCAGGATTTCGAGAGTCGGTACAGTCGTGTGAGGTACGATCTGCCAGCTTTTGGCGGGCTGCAGCCTTCAATCAGCCAGGGCATCAAGGATGGTGACGACGTCTCAGAGGTCGGGGTACGTTTCTCTGGCCAGTTCGCGGGCAAGATCTCCGGCGCTCTCGGTTATTCCGTCAAGGACAGTGGCGGACAAACCGGAGACGTTGAGACCCTGGGTGGTTCGTTGTCATGGTTGCACGATAGTGGCATCAACCTGACCGGCGCCTACTCAACCAGCAGTGATGATGACGATGCCAATCCGGATTCCGATTTCTACCTGGCAAAGTTGGGATACATTATTGGCAGGCATGCCTTTGACATCCACTACGCTGAAACGGAAGACCGTGCTCAGAACGGGGATTCTGCGGAGTCCGTCGGCGTTGGTTATGTCTTTACCCCGATCAAATGGTTCGAGGCCTATGCCGGTTACAACAATCACTCTCTGGATCGTCGGGGTGCCGACTTTGACGATGTGGACACCGTTCTGGTCGGGGGACGGTTGAAGTTCTGATTTGCGTCTCTTTGTTGTTGTCCATGGGTGATTGAACCCAGGTTTGCCGCACCCGGTTGGGGGTGCGGCTTTTTTGGTTCTGGAGGGCTGTCAGAGATTGGCTTCGGCGTATTCCGCCAGAACCGACCTCGGTACACCCTGGAGGTGGATGTGACCGCCGTGGCGGAAGCCCTTGAAGCGTTCCGTCATATAGGTCAGGCCAGAACTCAGGGCGCTGAGGTACGGTGTATCGATCTGCGCCAGGTTACCCAGGCAGATAACCTTGGAGCCATTACCGGCCCGGGTGATGATGGTCTTGATCTGATGCGGTGTCAGGTTCTGGGACTCATCAATGATGATCAGGCTGTGCTGGAAACTCCGCCCACGGATGTAGTTCATGGATTTGAAGTGCAGCGGCACCTTGCTGAGGATGTAGTCCACGCTGGCGGTCATGTTCTCGTCGTCTTCGTGGAGCGCTTCCAGGTTGTCGACGATGGCGCCCAGCCAGGGCTCCATTTTCTCCGCTTCAGTGCCGGGCAGGAAGCCGATATCCTCATCCAGGCCCTGGGTGCTGCGTGTGGCGATGATGCGCTTGTACAGTTTGCTCGCCACCGTCATCTCGATGCAGGCGGCCAGAGCCAGGATGGTTTTACCCGACCCCGCCGAACCGGTCAGGTTCACCAGGTGAATGTCCGGGTCCAGCAGCAGGTTCAGGGCCAGGGACTGGTAGATGTCCCGGGGAACCAGGCCCCAGACTTCCTCGTTCATCAGGTCGTGTTGATGCAAATCCTGCATGACCAGTTGGTCATCGGACAGGTCCACGACCTTACCGACAAATCCCTGTTCGTCCACCACAAACTCATTGATGTTGAGCTTGGCCAAATCTCCTTCGCGTTTGAGGATATGCTCGGTGATGCCTTCCCGCTGAATGGTTTCCACCTTGGCAATGTTGTCCCAGAAGGAGTTGGGAAACTCCTTGTAGCCCCTGGGGAGCAGGTCGATGTCGTCCAGCAGCTGGTCGTTGTGATAATCCTGCGCTTCCACACCAAAACCGCGGGCTTTCAGCCGCATGTTGATGTCTTTGCTGACCAGGATGATGTCCCGGGATTTGTGCCTGTCCTGAAGGGCGGCCAGGGTGTTGATGATCTTGTTGTCGTTCAGGTTTTCCGGCAACGAATGATTGTTGTGGTGTTCCGTACTCATCAGGATCGACAGTGTGCCGAGGGGTTCGGCTTTCTTGCCGCGAACGATCGGAACGCCTTTCTCGATGTCTTTCGGGACAGCATCGCCCAATAGTTTGTCGATGTTGCGGATGGCCTGGCGACAATCGGCCGCTACCGCCTGTTTACCGGATTTGAGGCTGTCGAGTTCTTCGAGGACCGTCATCGGGATGATGACATCGTGTTCTTCAAAATTGAGGAGGGCGTTCGGATCGTGAATCAGTACGTTGGTGTCGAGGACATACATCTTTCGGCGAGCTTGCGATGCTCCTGGCATAGGGCGCGTTACCTCTCTGGTGGCTCAGTCGTTTCAGGCACAGCGGCTGGTGAGTTCCTTGTCAGAAATCAGTTTTAGCATGTCGTAAGTGGTGATGATTCCGGTGATTTTCTTGTCTTTCGTGACGAAAATCCGATGCAGGTGTTCACGCATCATGATGTCGGCGATATCGCGAACCGGAGTCTGTTCATCAACTGAAAGAATGCTCGGCGTCATGATGTCCCGGACTTCGACGGGAACCTTGCCCATCTCCTCGAAGATGGCCATGCGCAGGCGGCGGGCTTCCTGCTCTTCCTCAGGAGTCAGCCGGGCGTCGTTGTCGTTCCGGTTGGCATTCCAGCGGAATTCAGTGATGTCCTTCAGGGTGGCGATACCGACAATGTCGCCGTGTTCATCGGTCACCGGGCTGCCGGTGATTTCGTTGTCGGTAAGGAAGCGGGCCAGTCTCTCCATCGTCCAGGATTGTGGTACCGCCTTGATGCTTGGAGTCATGATCTCGTAAGCGAGAACAGTCATTTACCGGGGTCCTGTGCTGTTAAAGGGTCCTTTTCAACAGAGCTTAGCTTGTCCCGTGCGGCTAGTCATCCCCTGATTGTTTCGAAGGCACCACATTGATGAGTTTACCTTCCTCACCGTACACCAGGGTGTGGCCCTGATAGCGTTCCTCGCGGGTCACCCGCTCCAGTTGCTCCATGGATTTTACCGGGATGTCCACCAACAGGGTGTTGACCAGCCAGCCGGGTATCGCGCCATTGGGCTCGGTATGCTGGATCCAGACCATTCGGGTCTTGTCGCCTTCGGGAATGAAGCGGTACAGCGTATCGGAGCGGTCCACCCGGACGAGGCCATCGACCTCTTCGCGGCGATCAGGGACAGCGTTGAGTTCCATTACCACCTCGCCAGTGTCCTGTTCGCCTTGGGTGCGGATACGCAGGACGTAGTCACGGTCGGCCACTGGCCAGGGCATGTTGTTCACTGAGTAGGCGTAGCGGTCGTGGAAGTGCCCGTCACCAAACGCATGGGACTTGGTGCAATTATGTACCCACTCAACACAGGACGCAGGGTTGACCATCACCGCCATCAGGTTTTCCATGGCGGTATCCATCAGTGCTTCCGCTTTGAATGCCTGGAAACTGGAGGTGTCCTGGTCGATGGTGTACACCTTGATGTTGTCGGTTTCCTTGCGCAGGGTCCAGCCATCGGCATTTTCAGCGGGTAGTGCCGCCCGGACCAGCGCCGGAAAGGTGGCGGAGCAGGCCAGAAGAGCTGCCAGGATGCTGACCGTAAGTTTGCCGTGGGCTCTTGGATAACGCATAGAGTACACTTCCTTGAATAGTGGTGCCGCGAGTCTACCATGCACATTTGTGGAGGCGTGGCGTTGAATCCAGGGATTGTGAACTGGGTATCTGCCTTTACATTCACACATTGAATTTGGCCCGAATTGAAGATGACGATAAAGCAGCTGGTTGATGACAAGGGGCGGGTGCAAACCGGAGTGTTTTCGGGACCCGTGGAAACGATCAATTACCTGGATTATGACCTGCGAACGGTGATGGACAGACCTCGTTCCCGGCTTGCCCGGAAATGGCGGTTCAATCAGTTCCAGTTTGTCAGTGTCATGTCGGAACACTGGGTGTTTGGTCTGGCCATTGTTGACCTGAAACTGGTGAGCAACGGTTTTTTCTACCTTTACGATTTTGCCACCGGAGAAATGCTGGAACAGACGTTCATGCAGCCGCTGGGCTGGGGTACGGTGATTGAACCGCGCCCGGAAGACGGTGTGGCGAGTTTTCGCAGCAAACGGGCACACCTGAGGATTATTCCGGGCCCGGACGGTCGAAGCATCAGTGTCACGGCAGGTGATGCCATTCGTGGAATGTTTTCGATGTCTGAAGACGTGGATCCCCTGAGGCTATCGTGTCCTGCGGGCTACAATGGCTGGGTATATACCCGTAAGTCTGCGGGATTGCCGGTCACCGGAGAAATTCGCTGGGGAGACCGGGTCTGGCGTTGTGATGACCAAACCCGGGGGGCAATCGACTGGAGTTGCGGTTTCATGCGCCGTGAAACGGCCTGGAACTGGGCGTGCCTGGCCGGCCAGCTGGC
>JAKLLS010000096.1:10842-13697 GCA_022014155.1 Marinobacter sp.
GTGGATGATGAAGGCAAAAAAATCCCCATAGCAGGGCTACGGGGATTGATGGAAGATCATTTCGCCCGCTGGTAACCGCGGGGCGAGGTCGGAGTATCAGCTTTCCGGCAGGGTGACGTTCAGTTCCAGTACGGAACAACTGTCATTGCGGTCCACTTCCACCTGAACCATATCGTCACTGATCTGCACATACTTGCGAATAACCGCCAGCAGTTCCTGCTGCAACTGGGGCAGGTAATCCGGCTGTTCGCGCTGACCTCGCTCATGGGCAACAATAATCTGCAGTCGCTCTTTGGCAACATTGGCGGTGTTGTTGCTTTTCTTGCTTCTGAAATAATCGAGGAAACTCATCCCTTAGCCCCCCTTGAACATCCGTGAGAGAAAGCCCTTTTTCTGGGCAGACATAAAGCGATGTTCCCGTTCTTCGCCAAGCAGCCGGGCCACGGCGTCGTCATAGGCCTGACCAGCATCGCTGTTTTCTTCAAGAATCACCGGCAGCCCCTGGTTGGACGCGTTCAGCACGATCTGGCTTTCCGGGATGACGCCCAGCAGAGGAATAGCAAGAATCTCTTCCACATCACCGACAGAAAGCATTTCGCCCTTTTCCACCCGGGACGGGTTGTAACGGGTCAGCAGCAGGTGCTCCTTGACCGGGTCCTGCCCCATCTCGGCGCGCCGGGATTTGCTCTGCAGGATGCCCAGGATGCGGTCGGAATCCCGCACCGAGGATACTTCCGGGTTGGTGACCACAACGGCTTCATCCGCGTAGTACAGAGCCATCAAGGCGCCGTGTTCGATGCCGGCGGGGGAGTCGCAGACAATATAGTCAAACGTCTCCGACAGTTCGTTAATGACTTTTTCGACGCCTTCCCGGGTCAGTGCTTCTTTTTCCCGGGTTTGCGAGGCCGGCAGGATGTACAGGCTCTGAACACGCTTGTCGCGGATGAGAGCCTGATTCAGCGATGCCTCGCCCTGGATGACGTTGACAAAGTCATACACCACGCGGCGTTCGCAGTTCATGATGAGATCGAGGTTGCGCAGGCCCACGTCAAAATCAATGACCACGGTTTTGTGGCCGCGTTTGGCCAGACCGGTACTGATTGAGGCGCTGGTGGTGGTTTTGCCTACGCCACCTTTTCCTGAGGTAACGACAATGATTCTAGCCAAGGTTGCATTCCTGTTTCGCTGTGGATTCGTCGTCTATGCCGAATAAATCGGTCGTTATAGTCTTATCAGGCCTTCTCCAGTGGCGTCACCACCAGCAGGTCGTCCCTGAGCTGGATCTGAACGGCGGTTTTCCAGCCGTTGTCCTGAAGATCTTCGGAGATTTTATAGTGTCCGGCGATGGACACAAGCTCCGCTTCCAGTGACTGGCAGAAAACCCGGGCGGACTGCATGCCGTGTATGCCTGCGAGGGCTCGACCACGTAAGGGGCCGTAGACGTGAATATTACCTGCCGCCAGTACCTCCGCGCCAGCCTGAACAGGGGCCAGAATGATCAGGTCCCCCTCCGGGGCATACACCTGTTGGCCCGAGCGCACCGGTTGGTTGATGATGCGGGCCGGTACAGGCTCGGCCGGAAGTTCGGTGGCCGGAGCGGCTACCGGTTCGCTCGACTGTGACGGCTCGTTGGCGGCCGTGGCCGTCTGATCGGACGGGTTGACCTCGCGGTCACGTTGACTGCCCCCGGGCAGCAGGGCAAGCGCAGCCCCCCGGGCCAGTCTGCGTTGATCGTCGTTGCCGCCGCGAACACCAATAACGTGGATGTTGTGGCGGCGGCAGGTACCGATAATCTTGAAGAAATCGAGTTCGCTGCTCAGACCTTCATACTTCTCCAGGCTGATGATCAACGGGATGTCCTTGAAGAACCCCGGAGCCTGACTGATCTTGTCCCGCAGGGTGTCCTCGAATTCATCATTATCGAAGTAATAAAGCTCCAGGGCGGTCATGGACACGCTGGCGCTTTTCAGTTGAAAGCAGTGTTGTACCCCTGAGGTGGCGGTATCGCTCATGAAAGGCTCTCTTCCTTGGGATCGTTCCGGGTGTCGGCGGGGCGGGCGCGCAGTGGCTCGCCTTCAAAGCGGATGCCGGACCAACCGGTGCTGATGAACTGGCGAATGTTACCATGGCTGTCGCCTGAAGGATCGTTCAATACCTGTTGGTAATGTTGTGCGAACAGTTGCAGCGCATCGGCTTCGCTAAGACTGCAGTACTGGCCCAGTGCAAATACCCTGCAGGAACCCGCATTCTCGCCCGCGGCATTGCTCAGTGGGCCGTTGTGGAAGCCGGTCGGCTGATACTCGAAATAGCGGTCAATCAATGCCAGGGTATCGTCAAAGTCGGCGTGGCCCGCTCTCAGGGAGGCCAGGTGAATCCGTACTGCCTCGTTCACGTTCATTATTTGTGATCCTTTTTGGGGCCTTTCTGGTAACGGGTTTTCCATTCTTCATAGGGCATGCCGTAGATAATCTCGCGTGCGTCCGGGTCGGACAGTTCAAAGCCCCGCTCGGCGGCTTCGGCGCGATACCATTTGGACAGACAGTTACGACAGAACCCGGCCAGGTTCATCAGATCCAGGTTCTGCACCTCGGTGTGATCGCGCAGGTGTTGTACCAGGCGCCGGAATGCCGCGGCTTCGATCTCGGTTTGTGATTGCTCGGGAATGGGGGTTGTCATGGTTGCTCGCCTGTTGGGCTATAGAGATCCTGACATTCTCTGTATGTTAGCTTAAGATACAAGGCTGTATATATGTACAGATTGTCGACCCGAGTTGTTGCCCGATGCCTCAGCGCAAGATCATACATGTGGATTGCGACTGCTTTTATGCCGCCGTGGAGATGCGGGACGATCCCTCG
>JAKLLS010000239.1 GCA_022014155.1 Marinobacter sp.
GTGCGGTATCGGAACGTGAGGTCCAGGGCATTCTTCTGGAAGGCCTGCGCCGGCTCGAATACCGGGGATACGACTCCGCCGGCATGGCGGTCATGGATGGCGGCAATACCGTACAGCGTGCCCGGGAAGTGGGCAAGGTTGCAGCACTGGCGGACGCCATTGGCGCCAATGGCTTGGACGGCACCGTAGGTATCGCTCATACCCGCTGGGCAACCCACGGTGAACCATCCCG
The DNA here is from genome assembly GCA_022014155.1 of Marinobacter sp. Lineage (GTDB taxonomy): Bacteria > Pseudomonadota > Gammaproteobacteria > Pseudomonadales > Oleiphilaceae > Marinobacter. The sequence continues at coordinate 233 of JAKLLS010000239.1, forward strand.
ACTGAATGCACACCCTCATATGTCCGGTGACCGCCTGGCCATCGTCCATAACGGGATCATCGAGAACTATCAGGAACTGCGGGATGAGCTCAGGGGCGAGGGCTTCGAGTTCACTTCCCAGACTGATACCGAAGTGGTCGCCCACCTGATTGAAAAGCATTACCGAGAGCAGCGGAATTTGCAGGATGCGGTTAAATCCGCCATTGGTCGCCTGCGTGGCGCTTATGCCCTGGCGGTGATCCATGCCGATGAGCCCGATCACCTGGTGGTCTGCCGTGAAGGCAGCCCATTGGTCATCGGCGTGGGGATTGGCGAGAACTTCATTGCCTCCGATCAACTGGCGCTGCTACCGGTTACTGACCGTTTCATGTTCCTGGAAGAGGGCGACATTGCCGATATCCGTCGTGACCGTGTCGAGATCCATGACCGTGACGGCAACATCGTTGAGCGTCCGGTTACCCGCTTCGAGCACGGCGCTGATTCTGCCGACAAGGGCGAATACCGCCACTTCATGCTCAAGGAAATCCACGAGCAGCCACGGGTGATCAAGGCCACCATGGAAGGTCGTCTGACCGACACCAGCGTGTTGGAACAGGCGCTGGGCACCTCGGCGGGAAAACTGCTTGAGAACGTCCGCCACGTCCAGATCATTGCCTGCGGCACCAGTTACCACGCTGGCATGGTGGCGCGGTACTGGATCGAGGATCTGGCCGGGGTACCCTGCTCCGTCGAAGTGGCGTCCGAGTTCCGCTACCGCAAGCATGTGATCCAACCCGATACCCTGTTCCTGTGCATCTCCCAGTCCGGTGAAACCGCCGATACCCTGGCCGCGCTGAGACAGGCCAAGAAAGCGGGTTTCCGCGCCGCGCTGGCCATCTGTAACGTGCCGGGCAGCTCCCTGGTACGGGAATCCGATCTGGTGATCATGACCCAGGCGGGCCCGGAGATCGGTGTCGCCTCCACCAAGGCGTTCACCACCCAATTGACGGCGCTGCTGATCTTTACGCTGGCATTGGCACGCCACAATGGACTGTCCGCTGAAGCCGAAGCAGAGATCGTGGAAGCCATTCACCTGTTGCCAGGTCAGGTCGACCAGGTACTGGCGCTGGATGGTGAAATTGCGGAAATGTCCCGGGCGTTCATGGACAAGCACCACAGCCTGTTCCTCGGTCGTGGCTCACAGTTTCCGGTTGCCCTGGAGGGTGCGCTCAAGCTGAAGGAAATTTCCTATATCCACGCCGAAGCCTATCCTGCCGGTGAGCTCAAGCACGGCCCGCTGGCCTTGGTGGACAGTGAAATGCCCGTGGTCACCGTGGCGCCCAACAACGACCTCCTGGAAAAACTGAAATCCAACCTGGAGGAAGTCCGCGCCCGGGGTGGTGAACTGTTTGTGTTCGCCGACAAGGTCGCCGATGTGAAGGCCCAGGATGGCATCCACGTGATGCAGCTGCCTTCGGTGCACCCAATCACCGCGCCGATCGTCTACACCGTTCCGCTCCAGCTGCTGTCCTATCATGTGGCGATACTGAAGGGCACGGATGTGGATCAGCCGCGGAACCTGGCGAAGAGTGTGACGGTGGAATAAACGGAGGTCAGATTCCCTTGCCGGAATTTCACGGCTCTTTCCCAAACCGCCCGTTTTCCGCTCATGATTTCATGAGCTTTGGGCGGGACTACGGTATTGATTATCGGTTTCCGACCCTGCCCAGTCCGGGCCATCAGTCCTTTAACCAGCCGGTGGCCAAAGGGCTGGTGAACGAAATCGTGCTGCCGTCCGGGTTCCGGCTGACCAATTCCGACCTGGATGTGTTACAGCCCTACGAGTCGTTGTCGCTGGGCCATTCGCCGCTGTTAATCGTTGTGGTATTGCAGGGGCGTATCAGCCTCGAAGTAGGCTGCTGGCAAAGCGAGTTGCATCCCGGTATGGCCCTGAGCCTTCAGCTCGGCCGGAACCACCAGCTTCATGCCGTGCAGTTGCCGGGCCAGCGCCTGAAAACCGTGACTCTGGCGCTGGATCCGCGTCATCTCGCGGGATCCAGCCCACACGATGTCCTTCTGACCGAACTGCTGGAAACCACGCAGCAACCGGTTTATTCCTGGCGGGTGCCGTCAAGCCTGCTCGACGGGCTGAAACAACATCTTGAAACCTCGTTGCCTGAACTTCAGCATAAAATCCTGCTGGAGGGCATCGCGTTACAATTGATGGCACTGGGCTTGCCCGGTTACGGCGTCCCGGGGTTGGATCACACAGGGTTGTCGCGACAGGATGTCCGACGCCTGGAATCAGTACGCCGCCTCCTTGAGTATGCTCCGGCTGAGGACTACTCCCTGAGCTATCTTGCCGAGCAAGCCGCCATGAGCGCCAGCAGCCTGCGTCACAAGTTCCGTCAGGTCTATGGGCAGACGGTGTTTGCGTACCTCCGCAACTGTCGCCTCTCATTGGCCAAACGTTGTCTGGAACAGGGATACACCGTACAACAGGCGGCGCACCGTGCCGGTTATCGCCATGCCACCAACTTTGCCACCGCCTTCCGGAAGCAATTTGGTGTCTCCCCGAGAAATCTGGGCGCCTCCTGAATCAGAGTTTTGGCATTCCGCATACGTATTCAAGCACTGCGCATACCTAGCTACCTCATCAAACAATAATAATTCGCATTCCCAAATGTGAATGCATGATTGAGGTTTTATCCATGTTCCAACGCTCGAAACTGCCATTGGCGGTGGCCCTGACTATTGCCGGTCTGACATCACCCCTAGCCGCCGAGGAAACTGACAACCAGAACGATACCACCGAGCTGGAAGCGCTGGACGTGGTTGCAACCCGTGGTGCAACCAAAACGGAAACACCGTATGTCGAAACGCCGCAGGCCATTTCCGTGATAGATCGCGAGGAATGGGAGCAAAAAGGCG
>JAKLLS010000240.1 GCA_022014155.1 Marinobacter sp.
CGCCCCAGCCCCGCCTCAAACCAGCCGAACAGTTTTTGCAGCAAGGTTCTTTCGTGCGTGGGCTTGAGGATCCGACCACACAGCATGGGGCTCAGAATCAGAGCCACCAGCACCGAAAGCACCATGGCACCAGCAATACTCAGGGAAAACTGCCGATAGATTGCCCCGGTGGAGCCCGGAAAGAAGGCCATCGGGATAAACACAGCAGACAACACCACGCCGATGCCAATCAGCGCGCTGGCTATCTGCCCCATGGACTTGCGCGTCGCCTCCATCGGGCTCAGGCCGTCCTCATGCATCACACGCTCGACGTTCTCAACCACCACGATGGCGTCATCCACCAGAAGGCCGATCGCCAATACGAGACCGAAGAGAGTGAGCATGTTGATGGAAAAGCCGAAGGCCGCCATGATCGCAAAGGTGCCCAGCAGCACCACCGGGATTGCGATCGCTGGTATCAGGGTAGCCCGCCAACTCTGGAGAAATACGAGCATGACCAGGACCACCAGGGCGATTGCCTCGATGATGGTTGTGACCACCGCGTCGATGGAGGCCTCCACGAAGGGGGCCGTCTGGTAGGGATACCGAATTTCCACCCCTTCGGGAAAATACGGCTCGAGCTCCTGGAGCCGCGCTTTAACAGCCTCTGTGACCGCAAGCGAGTTGGCACCCGGCGCCAGATTGATGCCAAGGCCGGCAGCCGGTTCGCCATCGTAGAAAGTGTCAATCTGGACTGCACCGCCGCCCAGCTCAACGCGGGCAACATCCCCCAGGCGCACCCGGGACCCGTCGGGCATACTCTTGAGCAGGATGTTGCGGAACTCTTCGGTTGAGGTGAGCAAGGTCTGGGCGGTGACCGTGGCATTGAGCTGCTGGCCCTCGACCGCGGGCAGCCCGCCGAGCTGGCCGGCGGTGACCTGGGCGTTTTGCGCCTCGATGGCGGCGCTCACGTCGGCGACGGTCAGGCCGTAATTGGTCAACGCCGAAGGGTCCAGCCAAATCCGCATCGCATATTCAGAGCCGAAAACCTGCACGCTGCCGATACCGGTTACCCGTCCAATGGGTTCGGCTAACTCGGAGCTGATAAAATCGGCGATATCCAGCTTGCTGAGGCGACCGTCGGTAGAGACGAATGCCATTACCATCAGAAAGCTGGTGCTGGATTTCTCGACGCTGATCCCCTGCTGGCGCACCACTTCCGGGAGTCGGGGTTCCGCCAGTTTGAGCTTGTTCTGCACCTGGACCTGGGCAATGTCCGGATCGGTGCCCGCCGCAAAGGTGAGAGTAACCGTAGCGTGGCCTGAGGAATCCGCTGTCGACCCCATATAGAGCAGATTGTCGAGGCCGGTCATCTCTTGTTCAATGACCTGAACCACCGTATTGGACACGGTGTCCGCCGAGGCGCCAGGATAATCGGCCTGAATTTCCACCGCCGGCGGCGCCACCGACGGGTACCGCTGAACCGGCAAAACGAAGATCGCCATGATACCTGCCAGCATGGCGACAATGGCCAGAACCCAGGAAAAAACGGGCCTGGAAATAAAGAAATTAATCATTGTGCGGGGCCCTCCTCTTTGGAGGCGTTCTTCTTCGGATTATTCGTGCCACTGGCTTGCTGGTTTTGGGTGGGATGTAATGGAATATCTGCTGCGACCGGCTTCACCTTGGCTCCAGGCCTAACCTTTTGCAGACCGGACACAATGAGACGATCCCCCGGTTCCAGCCCCTTTTCCACCAGCCAGAAAGCGCCAATGGCCCGCTCTGCCTCTAACTGGCGGGCGACAACTTCACCCTCCGGGTTGACCAGCAACGCGGTGGCCTCTCCTTGCGGATTACGGCTCACGCCCTGCTGCGGCGCCAGAATGGCGTTCTCCCGAACTCCCTCACTCAGACGAACGCGCACGTACATTCCAGGCAGAAGGTCTTCGTCCGGATTGGGGAAGACGGCTCTCACCGTGACAGAACTGGTGCTTTGGTTGACGGTTACATCCGTAACGTCAACGCGTCCCTTATGCGGATAGGGGGTACCGTCTTCGCGCAACAAAACAGTCTCGGCTTCATTTGGGCCGGCCTTAGAAGCCGCGCCCTCCTTCAGAGACGACCGAATTCGAGCCAGTTTTTCGACCGGTAGCTGAATATCGACATACATGGGATCAAGCTGCACCACGCGCGCCAGGACCTGGGGCTGATTGGCGGTTACCAGCGCACCCTCCGTGTACAGTGTCGGGCCAATGCGCCCGGCGATGGGAGCCTTGACCTCGGTATACGCCAGCTCGATACCCGCCGTTTCGACCATCGCCTGGGATCGGGAGACATCCGCCCGGGCTGCCTCCAAGGCCGATAGCGCTTCATCACGTTGACGCTTGCTGACCGCGTTCTTCTCAAACAAGTCTGACGTACGTGCCCACTCCCGCTGCGCCTGTCGCAATTCGGCCTGTGCGCGCTCCAGTTCTGCCTGGGCCCGCTGATGGGCAGCACGGTATCGGTTGGGGTCGATCTGGTAGAGGACCTCACCTGCTTTGACCTGGGCGCCTTGTTCAAACAAGCGCTCCTGCAAAATGCCCGTGACTTGCGGCCTCACTTCCGAGATACGGTAAGCGGCGGTTCTGCCCGGCAGTTCCATTGAAAGGTTCACACGCTGAGGCTGCATTTCAACAACCCCGACTTCCGGAGGCGGCGGTGCAGACCGCTCAGCCTTTGCCTGACCGGAGGAATTGTCGCAACCGGCCAGCAACAAAGCCGCCATCCACATTGGCAACATGCGGACCCCAAATAGCCGCACCATCAAACTCTTCTCTGTTTCCATATAACTAACCTCTGAATGGGCCAAAGACTCAAAAACCGTTCGATCCATGCCTTCATTTATAACCAGGTAGACAGAACGATCGATCCAAACTGATCGACGCCGTCCTTTTCCTCGAATTCTTCGCTTCGCCACAGGTAGGTGTAGGCGATCTGCCAGCGATCCCAGGTCAATGCCGCACCCACCTGGGCGTCGCCAACCCATTCGCGGCTATCAACCGAGTGGCTGTCCTCGAAACTGTTGCCGTCGAGCAGCAGGTTGTGCGCCATATAGCGCCCTTCAACGGCAGCGAAGA
>JAKLLS010000097.1 GCA_022014155.1 Marinobacter sp.
TCACTGAAGCCTCCCTGTTCTGGGGATTCCTGTTGGTATACGGCGTGGTCATGTACGCCCTCTCGCCTAAAAGCAAGAACGCGAATTCGTTCTATAAAGGTGCTGATGATCACGGTAACCCGGTAGGTCAGTGGTCACTCACTGCGAGTATTTTTATCAGTTGGATCTTTGCCAAGTCGGTGACCAACGCTGCCAACCTAGGTGCGGCCTATGGCGTGGTGGGTGGTTTGGCCTATGCCAGTTACTGGTTGTCGATTCCGGTGGCCGGTTACGTGATTTATCTGATCCGGACCCAGACCGGCGCCCGTAGTCTGCAGGATTTTCTGACTTCCCGCTTTGGCCGGCTGGCCAGTCTGGCGTTTGCTGCGGCGATTCTGATTCGGTTGTATAACGAGGTGTGGAGTAATACCGCCGTGGTGGGCGGTTACTTCGGGTTGCCGGGTGAGTGGGAATACTATGCGGCGGCGATGTTGTTCACTGTATTTACCCTGGCCTACAGCCTTAAAGGCGGGCTGCGGTCATCGATTTTCACCGATGTGATTCAGGCGTTTGTGTTCGTCTTCTTTGTCGGCGCGGTGTTGTTCCTGATTATTCCGGCCAACGATACCAGTGCCCTGCTGAGTAATGGCGAATTCAAGCTTAATGCCGGCTTTGATCTGTTGCTGGTGGCCCTGCTGCAGCTGTTCAGCTACCCGTTCCACGACCCGGTGCTGACCGACCGGGGCTTTGTGAACAAGGAAAAGACCATGCTCAAGAGCTTTGTGGTGGCCGGGCTACTGGGCTTTGTGGCGGTGTTTATCTTCAGTCTGGTGGGGGTCCACGCCCGTTTGAATGGTATTGACGCCATGGGCAATGCCCCTGCGGCTGTGGGGCAGTCGTTGGGGTTGGCGGCGTTGTTTTTTATGAGTGTGGTGATGATGACCTCGGCAGGTTCAACGCTGGATTCCACGTTTACCTCACTGGCGAAATCGCTGGCGGTGGACTTGCCACGGCTGGCTCAGCGCGCGAAGGACAAGCTGCCGAGTATGCGTGTTGGTGCGGTGGTGATGATCGTGTTTGCGTTCATGGGTAACCTGCCAATGTTTGCCGGCACTGATATCCTCAAAGCCACCACTATCTCTGGCACCATGGTCATGGGGCTGGCCCCGGTGTTCCTGTTTTATGGCTTCACCCGCTGGTCGCCCTGGAGCTTTCATCTGAGTTTCTGGACCGGTCTGGGGCTTGGGGTCCTGCTGGCCACCGGGTTGATTCCGTCAAGCTGGGCCATTGGTGATGGCAAGTACGCCATGCTGCTTGGCGTGAATGCATACGGTTTCCTGATCTGTACCGCCGGATTCTTCCTGCCTCTGGTGTTAAGGCGGCTGGCTGGCAAGCCTCTGGCAACCAGCGGTGTCTAGACGTGGTTGACCTTGAAGGCCGTAGTTGCCCTTTGGCGTACCGCTACCATTCTGCCTCTCTGTGTCAGGAGGTTCGCCAAGTGTCCGAGGATGTGGTTTATGTCATTGGCGGGCTATACGGCAACCCCCTTGCCCTAGATGAAATTGAGCAGATGGCGCTGGCAGAGGAGCGCCAGGGCCACCGGGTAAAACTGGTCTTCAATGGTGACTTCAACTGGTTCAATGCCAGCGACGCGCTGTTTCGGCAGATCAATAACCGGGTGCTGGATCATACGGTTACCCTTGGCAATGTTGATTTTGAGTTGGCGACTCCCAGCGTCGGGGCCGGTTGTGGTTGCGCCTATCCGGATTATGTCGATCAGGGCGTGGTTGAGCGTTCCAACCGAATAATAGTGCGGCTTCAGGCGCTGGCCGATGACCACCCGGATATACAAAAACGGCTGTCCGGATTGCCGAGGTATCGATGCCTTATGTTTGGAGGCCTAAAGATTTTGGTGCTGCATGGTGACCCGGAGTCACTGGCGGGTTGGGGGCTGGCTCACGAATCTTTTGCCACGGGTAATGAACCGGCATTGGACGCCTGGTTCCGGACGTCGGGGGCGGACGTGATGGTGTCCACCCATACCTGCCTTCCCGCCCTGTGGTCGGGGATGGTCGATGAGCGGTTTCGTATGGTTGCCAATAATGGCTCTGCGGGCATGGGCAATTTGCTGTCGGATCCCCGTGGACTGATCACCCGCCTGGGCTTTACAAGCCCTCTGTCCGAGCCTGTGGCAGGCATGGAGCATCGAGGTCTCAATGTGTCGCTTATGCCTGTTTCCTATGATCTTGATGCCTGGCTGCCACAGTTTGATGAGATCTGGCCTGCTGGCTCACCGGCGGCTGTGTCCTACCGAAACCGTATTATCTCAGGCACGTCCCTGAGCCCGGAACACATCGTTTTTCCTTCCATTTCGTAATCAATTTGTCACTGGCGATTGCTTCAATCCGGTCTATTCTAATAGGACAAATGCAGTCTGCTTGGCGTGGGTCATTCAGGCTCAACTTGAAATATATTTTGTGGTCTATATAATTTAACCCTAATTTTTTGACGCGAAACGATCACGTTATGACATCAGAAGGCTCGAATACCACCGCCATCACCCTTCGCACACCTGTGAAAGATGATGGCTACAGGCTCCACCAGTTGGTGGCTGAATGCCCTCCGCTGGACCCCAACTCGATTTACTGCAACCTGTTGCAGTGCAGCCACTTTGCCGAGACCGGCGTGGCCGCGGAGAAGGACGGCGATCTGGTCGGCTTTATCTCCGGATACATCCCTCCCCAACAGCCCGAAACCGTGTTTGTCTGGCAAGTGGCCGTTCACGAGAAAGGTCGTGGACAGGGTCTGGCCAAGCGGATGCTGAAAGAGATTGTGGCCCGGGCCGCGTGCAAGAACGTGACGCACCTGGAAACCACCATCACCGAGGACAATGAAGCATCCTGGGCGCTGTTCCGTTCATTTGCCCGTGATCTGGGAGCCGAGCTCACCTATCACGAGCATTTTGAGAAAGAGACCCACTTCGGCGGCAAGCACGATTCCGAATTCCTGCTGCGCATCGGGCCTTTCACAAAGCCAGTCTGAGAGTCTGTTACTGACCAGGCGTCAATGACCGCTATCTGGAGTAGCCGGCAGACTACTGAGGTAGGTCTGCCACAAGGCTTTAACCAATGTGTGGCTGGCTGATCGTGACTGAATCCGATGACAGCCCCGCATCTACCTCGAACCTGACATGCTAAGAGGCAAGACAATGGAACTTTTCAAGTCGACCGAATCTGAAGTACGCGTATATTCCCGCGCCTTTCCGGTGATTTTTAACCGCGCCAAGAATGCGCATCTGTACACCGAAGACGGCAAAGAGTACCTGGATTTTCTCGCCGGTGCCGGTTCCCTGAACTACGGGCACAACAACGACATCCTCAAGAAAGCGCTGCTTGAGTACATTGAGGCTGACGGTGTCAGCCAGGGTCTGGACCTGTTCACCACCGCCAAGCACGACTTCATCGAGTCCTACAAGAATCACATCCTGGATCCTCGTGGGCTGGATTACAAAATGCAGTTTACTGGTCCTACCGGCACCAACTGCGTGGAAGCGGCCATGAAACTGGCGCGCAAGGTTAAAGGCCGTAGCGGTATTATCTCTTTTACCAACGGCTTTCACGGTGTGACCATGGGTGCCGTTGCCGCCACCGGTAACAAGCATCACCGGGGTGGTGTCGGTACACCGCTGGGTAATGTCGATTTCATGTTCTACGACGGTTACCTGGGTGATGACGTAGACACTTTGGAGATCATGGACAAGGTGCTGTCTGATAGCTCTTCTGGTGTTGAGCTGCCGGCTGCCGTGATTGTTGAAGCGGTACAGGGCGAAGGGGGCCTGAATGCCGCTCGCGCTGAGTGGCTGAAAGGCTTGTCCGAGCTGTGCAAGAAGCACGATATCCTGCTGATCCTGGACGATATCCAGGCAGGTAACGGGCGCACCGGTGAGTTCTTCAGCTTTGAATTCGCTGGCATCAAGCCGGACATTGTCACCGTCTCCAAGTCTCTCAGTGGTTACGGTCTGCCCATGGCGCTGGTGCTGTTCAAGCCGGAACTGGACGTTTGGACGTCCGGTGAGCACAACGGTACTTTCCGTGGCAACAATATGGCCTTTGTGACGGCACGTGCCGCAGTGGAGACCTACTGGAAAGACGACGCGTTCGCCAATGAAGTGAAGGCCAAGACCAAGGTGCTGGGCGAAGCCCTGCAAGCGATTTGCGACAAGTACCCGGGTGAGTTCAAAATAAAGGGACGCGGTTTGATGCGTGGTATTGAAGCCACACATGCCGATGTAACGGGGCCGATTACCAAGCGTGCTTTCAAGCACGGCCTGATTATCGAAACCAGTGGTCCCAACGACGAAGTGATCAAGTGCCTGATGCCGTTGACCACGAGCGAGGAAGACCTGAAGAAAGGTGCCGAGCTGCTGGCAAGAAGTGTGGACGAAATCATGCAGGAAGGGATCAGCAAGGCGTCGTAAGGCGCCTGCCACATCCGGACATTCATTCTGCAGGATAGCGAAGACGACACTATGACTACCCAACAACATACCGTAGAAAAGATCGGCGGCACCTCGATGAGCAACTACGAGGCCGTCCGTGACAACATCATCATCGGTGGACGCAGCAAGGAAGATCTGTACCAGCGTATTTTCGTGGTGTCCGCCTACGGTGGCGTCACCAACGAGTTGCTGGAGCACAAGAAGACCGGCGAGCCCGGGGTGTATGCCCTGTTTGCCGATGCCGAGTCTGACTGGGCCTGGGGTGACGACCTCACCAAACTGGTCAAGTTCCTGACCGATATCAACGGTGAGCTGTTTGAGGATCCCATGCTCAAGCAGCAGGCGGACCAGTTCATCACCGACCGTATTGAGGGTGTTCGCGGTTGTCTGATTGACCTGCAGCGTCTGTGTTCCTATGGCCAGTTCCAGCTGGAAGAGCATCTGCTGACGGTGCGTGAAATGCTGGCCGGTATCGGTGAAGCGCACAGTGCCTTCAACACCGCGCTGAAGCTTCAGCAGGAAGGCATCAACGCCCGCTTCGTGGATCTCACCGGTTGGCGCGACAATGAATTGCTGCCCCTGGATGAGAAGCTGAAGCAGGCGTTCGATGCGGTCGACCTGACCCGCGAACTGCCTATCGTGACCGGGTATGCCCAGTGCAAGGAAGGCCTGATGCGGACCTTCGATCGCGGCTACAGCGAGATGACCTTCAGCAGGGTGGCGGTGATTACTGAGGCCCGCGAAGCGATTATCCACAAGGAATACCACCTCAGCTCCGCCGACCCCAACATTGTTGGTGCTGACAAGGTGGTTCCCCTGGGACGGACCAATTATGACGTCGCCGACCAGCTGGCCAACCTGGGGATGGAAGCGATCCACCCCCGTGCCGGCAAGGGCATGCGCCAGAATGAAATCCCGCTGCGGGTGATGAACACCTTCGAGCCGGAGCACACAGGTACCCTGATCACCGGCGATTACGTCAGTGAGAAGCCCCAGGTGGAAATCATCGCCGGCGCCAAGGGCGTGTTTGCCATCGAGGTGTTCGATCAGGACATGCAAGGTGAGCCGGGTTCCGATCGCCGCATTCTGGAGGTGCTAAGCCGCTTCAAGGTACGGTTCCTGTCCAAGGACACCAACGCCAACACCATCACCCACTATGTCGGCAGCACCCTGAAGCACGTCAAGCGGGTGGTCAAGGCGCTGCAGGAAGAGTTTCCGAATGCGGAGCTCAATACCCGCAAGGTGGCTGTGGTTTCCGCCATTGGCAGTGACATGAAAGTGCCTGGCATTCTGGCCCGCTCCGTGAAGGCCTTGGCGGACGAGGACATCAGTGTCCTTGCCCTGCATCAGTGCATGCGACAGGTGGACATCCAGTTTGTGGTGGACGAGGACGACTACGAGAAGACGATCGTTGCCCTTCACGGTGTTCTTATCGAACCACACAACCACGAGTACGCCATCGTCGCGGCGTAATCCGTGGTCCCGTTACCCGGCCCCTCAGTGGGCCGTAAAAAACCATGCGCCGGCGATGACCTGACAGGCGACAACAACCGCGGTGAGCACCAGCCGCAGTCTCAGATACCATGCCGGCCAAAAGGTTTTCATCCATCGGGCATCGACGAAGTAAAGGGCCAGATACGCGGTGGTATACAGCACGATTTGCCAGGCTGTCGTGAGTAACAGACCGAGACCGGCTGACAGAAAGAAGACCTGGCTGAGCATCATGGTTACCAGGGGTGAAAGCGGGTAGCAACGGTTCTCCAATTGCATGGCAATGGGCCAGTAAACGCCCCCCATGAACGCAAGAATCCCGGCACTGTACAGATAGAACCAGCCGATGATGGCCACGCTGTGTGTCGGGATGAGGAACAGCGAAACAACAGCTGTAACGAAAGGCAGCAGTCCGAGAATCCCAACGAGAACCGCAAGGCGGGCTACGGCAATCACAATGCTTGCCCCATCCAGTAACGATCAAGGGGCAGTTTCTCGAGGGTGTTGTGGCGGCTATGACTGAGTTCGTTGAATGCTATTTTCACCGTGGTGCTCCGGGGTGACGTGGTACGCCAGTACTTACGATCCCCGGTAGCAATAGGATCAATTCCCCAGTGCCTGACATTCCCTGTGTTGCGGGCAGCTGACGAGGTGATCATTGACCATACCTGTGGCCTGCATAAAGGCGTACACGATGGTCGGCCCGACGAAGTTGAAGCCGGCTTTTTTTAGCGCACGGGACATGGCTTCGGCCTCGGCGGTGGTCACCGGCACCTCTGACAGGGTTTGCCAGTGATTCTGAATCGGCGTGCCATCCACGAAGGACCATAGGAAATCATTGAAATCAACGCCCTGCTCTTTCAGATCCAGGAAGCTTCGGGCGTTCCGGATAATCGATTGTACTTTCAGCCGATTGCGAATGATGCCGGGGTTGCCGAGTAACTGCTCCACTTTCTCGTCGTTGTAGCGGGCAATTTTTTCCGGGTTGAAGTCGTCGTACGCTGACCGGTAACTGTGCTGCTTGCGAAGGATCGTGATCCAGCTCAGGCCAGCCTGCTGGCCATCCAGGCAAAGTTTTTCGAACAGTCCAAGTTCGTTGAATTCGGGCCGGCCCCATACCGTGTCATGGTAGTCGGTATAGAGGGGGTCGGTGCCACACCATGGGCAACGGGTGTTCTCATCCATAAGGGCTCCTTTTCGGGTCAGGTGCTGGGCATGATGGGACGGTGCCAGCTGAAGGGTAAAGGGCTGTCCGTCGGGACCACTCTGTCGAGATCCAGATCGGCTGTTGGTCCGGCCAACAGCCCTCCGGAAGGCAGCAACATATGGTCACGCTGGTAAACCAGAGTCACCAGGAAGCCTCCCAGTTCGCCGCTGGCGGCTTGCCATCCAGAGTCATGGCGGTCACCGAAGAGGCTGAAATCCGGTCGAACTTCCAGCGTTTGCAGATTGCCGGCGATGCCCCGCCCCGTGGCTTTCAGCCAGGCTTCCTTGAGCGTCCACACCCGCAGGAAGTCCTCATGGCTGTCGTTGGCCAACAGCCAGTCCTGCTCTGTCCGGGTGAACCAGCGCCGCACCACTTTTTGCCAGTGTGGGTGCCGGTTAAGAGGTTCCAGGTCCAGGCCGATACCCGGCTGGTCACTGACAGCGCAGCCTGATAACCCACCACTGTGGCTCAGGGACAGGTGCCAGCCCTCAGGCCGGACCGAAGCAACAGGGCGGCCACTGACCGGTTCGCACTCCCGTGCCGGGCATTTTGAGCCATGCCCGATAGCCTGTCGGATCAGCCAGCGGCTGCTCAGGTACTCACGCTGTCTGGGACCAGAGAATTTGGCCACCGTGGTCCGCTCGTAGTCGGTCAGCCAACGCGGACACGGCAATGCACTGGCCCCTGGTTCGGGACATAGCCAGACCGAGGGTGCCATGTCAGGGTTGCAGTCGCTGGATGTGCCAGCCATCACCTTGCCTCACGTATTCAAAGCGATCGTGCAGGCGGCTGGGCCGACCCTGCCAGAATTCAATCCGTTCCGGTTTCACCCGGTATCCTCCCCAGAAAGTGGGCAGCGGTATTTCCCCCTCACTGAACTTACGCTTGATTTCAGCCACCTTCTGCTCAAGTAGCCCGCGGGACGTAATGGCCTTGCTTTGCTCCGACACCCAGGCGCCAATCTGGCTGCTCCTTGGGCGGGAGGAGAAATAACGCAGGGATTCCGCCTTGCTCACCTTTTCCACCGTGCCCTGGATCTTCACCTGGCGGTTCAGCGCAATCCAGGGGAATAACAGGGCCGCTTTCGGGTTTTGTTCCATCTCCAGGGCCTTACGGCTGCCGTAGTTGGTATAGAATACAAAGCCATGGTCATCATAATACTTCAGCAGCACAGTCCGTAGGTCTGGCATGGAATCGCTGCCGGCTGTGGCCAGCGACATGGCATTGGGCTCCAGGATGCCCGCAGCTCGCGCGTCATCAAACCAGGTATGGAACTGTCTTATCGGGTTTTCATCCAGCGCGCTTCGGTGCAAGCCCTCGCTTTCGAAGTCACGTCGCATGTCACTGATATCCATCGGATGGATCCTGTTGTAAAGGGTGAGTCTTCAGTACTATTGATATCATTAGAGTACGGTGGTCTATTCTTTCAGGATTGACGGGTTATTGAAACTGACGGGCAACAATCGGGGAGTTCTGGGGTGTCCAAGGCGCAAACGCGAAAGCCGGTGTACAGAAAGGTGTGGTTCTGGTTGGTGTTGCTGCTGGTCGCGTATACGTTGGCCGGCTTTTTTCTGCTGCCCTGGTGGTTGCAGCGGTTTGTCCCGGAACAGCTGGAACAGCGGATGGGCTGGCAAGCACAGGTCGATGAGATCCGCACCAATCCTTTCAGCATGAGCGTGGATATCCGCACCCTGACGGCGGATGACGCGGATGGGGCGAAAGTGGTCGGGTTCGACCGGCTGTTTGTCGACCTGGGGTTCTGGAAGTTGTTTACCGGTGTGGTGGGAATGCAGGCCATTGCGCTTGAGGAGCCCTTTATCCGTCTGGATCTTTTGGACGATTACAGTGTGAACTTCGCCAGGGACTGGAGCGAAGCCAACCCTGCCGTGACTGAGCCCGAGCCAGCGGAGGATGACACGTCCGCGCCACCTAAGCTGTACTTCCAGCAAATCACCATTAATGGCGGTGAGCTGCTGTTCCGGGATTTCAGTAAGGAAGAATCCGCCGAATTCCGGATTTCACCCCTGGATCTGACGCTGAATGATCTTGCCACCTGGCAGCGGGATGATACCCAGAGCAATTACTACCTGTTGGCGGCGTTGGGTAGCCAGACCATCGAATGGGAAGGCGACCTGAGCATCAACCCTCTGTATTCGCAGGGCTTTATACGAATTGCAGATGTGGATCACGCAACGCTGAAGCATTTCTTGAAGCCGTATCTACCCTATGAGCTGAGGGGCGGGAACGTCACCGTCAGCACCGATTATGAGTTAAGTGTGGCGGACCAGTTGTATCTGACAACGGCTGAGGGTTTGCTGGAGCTTGAAGAACTGGCGCTGGCCCTGGACGAGGATCAGGAAGATGCTGCACTCACGAACGGGCGTCTGTCCGTTGATCAGATCCGTTTCAGCCTGACGGGCCGCAGCGCGGACATTGGCATGATCACTGTGGATGCCCTGGACCTGGCTCTGGCGCGCAGCGCCGATGGTGAGATAGACCTGCTGGTTCCACTGCAGCAAGGCTCGGAAGACGAGACCGACACGGATGCCTCGGAAACCGGCGATGGGGGATTCCTGTGGTCGATCGCCGGGGTAGAGCTGAGTAATAGTCGGGTGCGATGGTGGGATCGCCAACCGGAAACTCCGGCGGATATCGCGGTTGAGGACCTGTCCCTGACCCTCGGTGGTGTTAGCCACGAGTTGGAGGAACCCGTTCGTTACCGACTGCAAGGGACGCTTGCCAAAGGTGGTTCGCTGGGACTGGAGGGGCAGGCCACGTTACAGCCATTTACCCTGGAGGCCGGCGTAACCGGTTCCGGTGTGCAACTGGCGACCTTTGAACCCTATATCCTGGAGGCGGCGAACCTGAACGTGCGAAGTGGACAGCTGGCCGTGGATGGAAACCTGGATCTGGATGGCCAGAAGGAGCCGCTGACCGGTACGTTCAGCGGCACTGCGGAAGTGTCCGGACTCAACCTGACTCTGCCAGACTCCAATGACCCCTTGCTGGCCTGGAAAGCACTTCGTCTGGCACCGCTGGAGTATAACGTGCATCCGGCCCGCCTGGAAATCGGCACCATTACTCTGAGCCAGCCCGCAGTGAACGTCGTGCGCGGTGGTGATGGTCTGCATAATGTCGAGCGAATTATTCAGATGTCTGGAGCGCCAGCGGAGTCGGAAGCTGAGGCTCCGAAGGAGGCACAGGGGGGCGAGCCAGATTTTATTTTCCGCATAGAACAGTTGTTGCTGGAAGAAGGTGATGTGTCCTACACCGACCGAACCCTTGATCCGTCGTTCACCACCAGGTTCGATCAACTGAACGGCACCGTCACCGGGATCAGTAATATTGCGCCGCAGCAGGGCAAGGTGTCGTTGCGGGGCCGGGTTGATGGCGTTTCCGACGTGAACTTCGAAGGAACCCTCGGTACCCTCGGTACTGACGACGTCAGCCAACTGACTCTGGACATGAAAAATGCGTCCCTGCCGAATCTGTCGCCCTATTTCGGGCGCTATCTCGGGTATGGGGTGGACAGCGGCAAACTCAATGTCGATATGAACTACGAAATCGCTGGCAGTCGTATTAACGCCACCAATATGATCGTGATGGACCGGCTGGAGTTGGGACAGCCGGTGGCGAGCGAAGAGGCCGTGAGTGCACCGGTGAAGTTGGGGCTGGCGCTGTTGCGGGACCGCAAGGGCGTGATTGAAATCGATGTCCCGATCAGCGGCAACCTGGATGATCCCGATTTCAGTGTCGGAAAAGTGGTGATGCGGGCGTTTGTGAACATCCTTGCCAAAGCGGCGGCCTCACCCTTCAGCGTTCTGGGATCGGTTGCGGAGTTGGCTGGTTTGTCCGGAGAGGAACTGAGTCAGGTCAACTTCCTGGCGGGCCAGGTCGCGTTGGCAGAGGGTGAGCAGGCGAAACTGGATGCCCTTGCGGATGCTCTGGCGGAGCGGCCGGCGCTGTTGCTCAATATCCGGGGTGTGGTCGCACCGGAAGCGGATGGATTGGCGCTGATGAAACAACGGCTGGAGGAACAGAATGGCGGAAGCCTGAGCGATGAAGCCTGGGAGCAGGCGCGCCAGGAATACCTGGCCGGAGATCGCCCCTTGCCCCCGGAAGCCTTGGGCAACCTGGCCTCTGGGCGGGGCGTCTGGCTGCGGCAACAAATGTTGGAAAAGTATGGTGTTGCGCCCAAGCAGCTGTTTTTACTGGATCCGGTACGTAATGCCATGGCTGACGACCAGGGTCGGGTCGCTGTCGAATTTGCACTGGATGCGCGTTAGTCGGCTTCATGGCTTCCGGTAGGGAAAGCCGGTCAGGAAACCCGGCGGTAACTGCAGCCCCCACCGCTCAACGAGTTGTCGGTACTGCCCGTTTTCCATTAGTGGTTCAAACAGGCGAATCATGTCCTTGTCATCGACGGGGGCATCAGGGTGGGTAATGATTGACAGGCGGTAGGACTGGTCAGGAACCTCGGATACCATAAAGGTATTCCAGTCTTCCGGGTGGCGCTCCAGATACTTCTGAAGGTAGGCGCGGCTGACAATTGCGACTTCCGCAATGGAAGGCCTGTCGGCCTTGATCAGGTTGATGTTGCGACGATGGCTGTCGGAAAACTCGATATCGAAGCGTTTTTCCAATTCTGCGTTGTTGGTTTCGAGATCGGCGAAACCGTAGTGGTACCCGGAAATGGCGACGATCCGCCGCTTGCTCACGTCATCAAAGAAACTCGGGTCACGACCGGGTTTCTTCAGGGCCAGATAGACATCTTCATCGGTCAGGATGGGCATGGTGGCGTTGAAATCGTGATCTTCCCAGCCCCAGTCTGGACTCTCGAAGAAAATGACATCGTACAGACCAGCCTCGAAATCCAGGTGACGCCGCTGGGGTGAGGTGTGAATGATCCTGAACCGGATGTCCTGATGGGCCTTGGCGACGCGCTCCAGCGTTTCACCCAGCAAGCCCGTGACCTGATTGTCCTCGTTGATACTGGCAATGGGAGGGAAGTTATAGACGCCCACCCGGATCTCCGTCTCGGCACTGGCCACAGAGAGAGTCAGCCCGCCGGCGAACAAGGCCGCTACAAGAATCGTATTTCTGAATAGTTGGACAGGTGACACAATAGCGATCCCGGGGTATAGGTATAAGCGTCTTCCAGAGTACCGTTACAGTATTCTAGTCATAAAAGGTCAAGTATAGACACATGAGCAATAGGAAGCAGTTATTGTGAGCCGCCCCCTGAGCCATTTTTTTGCCTATGTCTCCCGCCTGCGCTGGATCAAGCGCTGGGGATTGATGCGCAATGCGATTGAGGAGAACGTGGCCACCCATTCCTGGGAAGTCGCGACCCTTGCCCACGCACTGGCACTGATTCGTAACCGGCATTTTAATGGTTCGGTGAACGCCGACCGGATTGCGGCGGCGGCGCTGTATCATGATGCCACTGAGGTGATTACCGGTGATATGCCGACGCCGGTCAAATATCATTCGCGGGTTATGCGAGCGGCGTTCGGAGACATCGAGCACAAGGCAGAGGCGGAGCTGCTGGCGCTGTTGCCGGAGGATCTGAGAGAAGACTTTGCCCCCTACGTCAGGGAGTCACAGCTGTCAGCAGAAGAGCAGGAGTTGATCAAGGCCGCGGATCGGCTGTCGGCGTGGTTGAAATGTCAGGCGGAGATTCGCACCGGTAACAAGGAGTTTGAACCAGCCGCCGAGCAGATTGCACGACGGCTGGAACAGGATGGGTTACCCGAGGTTGCCTACTTTATGGAGGTGTTTGCTCCCGGTTACCAGCAACCCCTGGATAACCTGCTGGGGTAGCGCCCGTTCAGGAAGCAGCGCCCGAGGAGGCTACCATGCCGCTGCGTAGGCCATCACGTTGCACCGACTGGCGTACCAGGTCTTCCGGGCTGCCTGCCAGCTCGCGGAACATGCCCATGGAGCCCAGCAGTGCGGACGACTCGTATGGAACGAATACCCGCTCGCCATCCTTGGCCATGTTCGGCAGTACCTTGATGTAGCTCTGGCCCAGAAGGTAGCCAATAACCGTCTGTTTGTTCTCTTCCGATTCGCCCATGGCGCTCAGTACCAGGCGAATGGATTCTTGCTCGCCCTGGGCACGCAGGATGGCGGATTCCTTGTCGCCCTGGGCGTTGAGGATGGCGGACTCGCGCTGGCCCTGGGCCATGGCAATGGCCGCTGACTTTTCACCTTCCGCTTCGGTCACGGTGGCGCGACGCTTACGTTCTGCCGCCATCTGCA
>JAKLLS010000241.1 GCA_022014155.1 Marinobacter sp.
ATGTGACTGACAAGGTAGAGGCCGACAAGGGCAGTGAGGTTTTCGACCAGTTCCGTGCCGGTCTGGAAAAGAAAGCGCGTGGGTTGTTCTCCCCGTTCAAGTGTGTGGATGCGGTGGAGGCGGCCTTCAACCTGCCGTTTGATGAAGGCATGAAGCGTGAGCGTGAATTGTTTATGGAGTGCATGGAATCACCACAGCGTGGCGGCCTGGTTCATTCCTTCTTTGCCGAGCGCGAAGTATCCAAGGTGAAGGGCCTGTCCAAGGACACGCCGGTCCGTGACGTTAACAGCGTCGGCATCATTGGCGCCGGCACCATGGGTGGCGGTATCGCCATGAACTTCGCCAACGTTGGCATCCCCGTGACCATCGTGGAAGTGAAGCAGGAAGCCTTGGACAAGGGTCTCGGCATCATCCGCAAGAACTACGAGAACTCCGCCAAGAAAGGTCGAATTACCCAGCAACAGGTTGAAGAGCGCATGGCGCTGATCAACGGCAGCCTGACTTATGACGACTTCAGGGACGTGGATCTGGTGATTGAAGCCGTGTTCGAGAACATGGCCATCAAGAAAGAGATCTTCGGCAAGCTGGACGAGGTGTGTAAGCCTGGTGCCATCCTGGCATCCAACACGTCCACTCTGGATATCGACGAAATTGCCTCTGCCACCAAGCGTCCGGAGGACGTAGTGGGCATGCACTTCTTCAGCCCGGCGAACGTTATGAAGCTGCTGGAGAACGTACGTGGCAGCAAGACCTCCGACGAGGTGAAGGCCACGGTGATGGCCGTTGCGAAGAAGATCAAGAAGGTCGGTGTGCTGGTTGGCAACTGCCACGGCTTTGTCGGCAACCGCATGCTGCACAAGCGTGGCGCCGAAGCCATGGCACTGGTGAACGAAGGTGCCAGCCCACAGCAGGTGGACAAGGTGCTGACGGATCTTGGTTATCCCATGGGTCAGTTTGCGATGTCGGATCTGGCCGGTATTGACGTGGGCTATCGTATCCGCGAAGAGCGCCGTAATGCCGGTGAAGACGTGCCGGCGAGCTGGATGGACAAGCTGGTGGAGATGAACCGTCTGGGCCAGAAAACCCAGGCCGGTGTCTACAAATACGAGGAAGGCAGCCGCAAGCCGATCCCGGATCCGGAAGTGGACCAGTTGATTGCTGAATTCCGCAAGGAGCAGGGCATTACGCCAAGGGAGATTTCCGATCAGGAAATCCTTGAGCGCTGCATGTACGTGATGATCAACGAGGGTGCCAAAATCCTGGAAGAGGGCATCGCCGATCGTTCACTGGATATCGATGTGGTGTGGATCTATGGCTACGGCTTCCCGGCTTACCGTGGTGGTCCCATGTTCTGGGCTGACCAGGTTGGTCTGGACACCATTCTCGGCACGGTCAAGAACTTCCACGACACCCTGGGTGGTGAACAGTGGAAGCCGGCTGCCCTGTTGGAGAAATTGGTCAGTGAAGGACGTAAGTTCGGCGATCTTTAAAACTTCGCCTAACCCGATCTACCCGTACTGTTTACGAAGGAAATTATTATGTCTGACGCCGTTATTGTCTCAACTGCCCGTACCGGCCTCGGTAAATCCTACCGTGGCGCCCTGAACAACACCCACAGCGTGGACCTGGCTGGTCACGTGATCCAGCACGCCGTTGAGCGTGCGGGTATCGATCCGAATATTGTTGAAGACGTGATCCTCGGCGCCACGTTCCACGAAGGCGCCCAGGGCAAGAACATGGCGCGTCTGGCGGCTATCCGTGCCGGCCTGCCGGTAACCACCGCCGGTGTTTCCATCAACCGCTTCTGCAGCTCTGGTTTGCAGGCCATTGCCATGGCGTCCCAGCGCGTGGTTTCCGAGAAGGTACCGGCCATGGTGGCGGGTGGTGTGGAATCCATTTCCCTGGTTCAGAACGACAAGCTCAACAGCTTCCACGCCACCAACGAGTGGCTGATGAAGAACAAGCCCGAGCTGTACCTGTCGATGATTGAAACCGCCGACATTGTGGCCCAGCGCTACGGCGTTTCTCGAGAGTCTCAGGACGAATATGCGCTGATTTCCCAGCAGCGCACTGCCGCTGCTCAGGAAGCTGGCAAGTTCGACGACGAAATCGTGCCTTTCGATGCCACCATGATGGTGAAGGACAAGGAAACCGGGGACATCAGCTATAAGGATGTCACGCTGAACCGTGACGAGTGCAACCGCCCCAACACGACACTGGAAGGTCTGCAGGGGCTGAATCCGGTTCGCGGAGATGACCAGTTCGTCACCGCCGGTAACGCATCCCAGCTGTCTGACGGTGCATCCGTGTGCACGGTGATGAATTCCACTTATGCCGAGAAAAATAACATTGAACCCATGGGCATCTTCCGTGGCTTTGCTGTTGCTGGCTGCGAGCCGGATGAAATGGGTATCGGTCCGGTATTTGCCATCCCGCGTCTGCTGGAGCGCACCGGTCTGAAGATGGATGACATCGACCTGTGGGAGCTGAACGAAGCCTTCGCCTCGCAGGTGGTTTACTGCCGCGATCGTCTGGGCATCCCCATGGAGAAGCTGAACGTGAACGGCGGCTCCATCGCTGTGGGTCACCCCTATGGTGTCACCGGCTCGCGCCTGACCGGCCATGCCCTGATCGAAGGCAAGCGTCGCGGTGCCAAGTACGTGGTCGTAACCATGTGCATTGGTGGTGGTCAGGGCGCTGCCGGTCTGTTCGAGGTGGTTTAACCTCGGTGAATGAATTGGTCTTGGGGTGGCCTCCGGTAGCCTGCGGGTTTCGGGGGCTGGGCCCGGGGTGGGGTGTCTTTTCTTATGGGAAAAGAACTCGCTTCGCTCAGATACCTTTGTCCCGTCAGAAAAGACACCCCACCCCAGGCCTGATCTGACAACTTTGGTTTTGTCGGATTACGGCTGCGCCTAATCCGACAAAACCGCTGACATTTACCAGGAGTGTGAGGCCATGCGACAAAAAATCATCAACACCCAGGACCTTGCGTTCCAGCTGTTCGAACTCCACGAAGTCGAACAGAGCCTGGGATATGAACGCTATGCCGAGCACAACCGTGAAACGCTTCAGGCTGCACTC
>JAKLLS010000242.1 GCA_022014155.1 Marinobacter sp.
CGGTATCCGTGAAAAAGTCATCGCCGCCCGCCGCCAGAAAATCAGCAACCTGATTTTGCCGGAAGCAAACCGTGGAGATTACGATGAATTGCCGGACTACCTGAAGGAAGGGCTGACGGTGAATTTCGCCAGGCAGTACAGCGATGTGTTTCAGGTCTGTTTCGGGGATAAACCGAGGAAGGGATCTTCAGTGCATTGATGGATAGTTTGTCGGATTACGCTTCGCTCATTGTGCCGTTCACCGGTAAATCCGACCTACGGGCTACGTGGCCAAATGAGTCCACGGGAGGACAACTGAGAGTCTGATCGGTCTCGGGGTGGGATACCTTTTCTGCCGGGATAAAGGTGTCTGAGCGCAGCGAGTTCTTTTCCCAGAAGAAAAGGTATCCCACCCTGGGACCAGCCCCCGATCTTAGGCCTTCTCCTTCCAGCCATCGTCCTTCAGTACCGGTCCCACATCGAGCACCGGCGAGGCGTCAATATCATCGGCGTCCATCATGTTGGCCACCCGCTGAAGCGACGCGATGATCATGGTCTGCTCCCACTCGTGCAGGCTCTGGAACTTCTTTATGAAGTCCTCCTGCAGGGGCTGGGGCGCGCGGGCAAGGATCTCCGCACCATCCTCGGTCAGATGCGCATGCACCTTACGTTTGTCCCGGGTGCTACGGACCCGGTAGACCAGCTGACGGTGCTCCAGGCGATCCAGAATGGTCGTCACCGTCGCCTGACTGAGGCTGACCTTGTCAGCAATAGTGCCAATGGTCACCTCTCCCAGATCACGGATCGTCCGCATGATCAGCAATTGCGGCCCCGTCAGGCCAGCATGCTTGCTCAGGCGCTTGGAATGCAGGTCAGTTGCACGAATAACACGTCTCAGTGCCACCAGCACCTGTTCATAATTGTTCACGGTACTACTCCGATCCGGGCCCACGGCCACATTCTGTTTGAAATCGGAGGCGTTGAGCTGTTTCGAGTAAAGCACTTCGCTACTCGCCATCGGCTTCAGCCTCACTGTCCTTGCAGTCAGTTTATTTATACCACTAACTATTAGAGGTCTTTACTCCTGCAATTGCAAGCCGGCATTTTACCCAGCCATTCGATCTCCCAGCATTTTTTCATCCAGCCACTATGCTAAGGTCACCGTTTTCAGACATTCCGTACATGGACAAGGCTCAATGACCACGCATTTTATCCAACAGGCTCTTCAGGCAAATTCCCGGTTACTGCCTTTGCTCGCAGGCTTCTTGCTTTCTATGTTCATCGCCACCGGCACCCAGGCGCAGCAACCCACGGAACCACCCGATAATCTCAGCGCAGAAGATGTCGAGCAGCGCATTGAGAATCTGGAAAAGCCCATGTATACCCCGTTCGTGGAACTCTACCTGCTTGAGGAAAGCAAAGCCCTGCGCAAGGAGATGCAGAACACCCGCGCGGAGCTGATTGAGAAAGTTGTGGACAAGGAGCTGTCGGTTGCCGATAAAACCATGTCCTACGCCACCGACACAGTAACTTACTTCTTCTACCTGATCGCCGGTGCGACCTCAATCCTCGTCGTGATCGGCTGGAACTCCATTCGCGACATGCGTAACCAGCTCACCAGTCTGGCCGAGAAACGGGTGAACGAACTGGTGATTGAGTACGAGAAGCGGCTGAAATCCATTGAGGAACAGCTGCAACAGAAATCCGACATCATCCACCAGAACCAGGCGGAAATTGAACGCACCAACGAAGTGCACTCTCTGTGGCTCAAAGCCAGCCAGGAAACGTCCCAACAAAACAAGATTTCCGCCTACGACCAGATTCTGGATTTGCGACCGGACGATGTGGAGGCTCTGAGCTATAAGGCCGATGCGGTGCTTGAAATGCAGGAACCGCTGTGGGCGATCAGCCTGTGTCAACGCGCACTCAAACTGGCACCGGATAATGGCCACGCGCACTATCAACTGGCATGCGCCTACGCCGAAATAGGTCGCTGGGAAGACGCCGTGACTACCCTGCAGAAGGCCATCGACATATCCGAAGCCTACCGTGATGACGCTTCCGTAGACCCGAGTTTCGAGCAACTCCGGGATCACGACAGCTTCAGGGCGCTCATTTTCCCGGACACGGAAGAGAACAATACCGACGCTTAAGACGGGACCAGGCACACTCTTTGCGTCGGGGGCAAAGACTGGCCCAATCAGCTTGACAAGTTGCAGGGCGTGGTGTTTGTTTAACTATCTGAGAACATAAGAATAACCCGGAACACGACAGGACAGACCCAATGAGAACGCCAGTAAAGAAACTCGTAACTGCTGTTAGTACTTCCATTGCCCTGATGGGCGCAGGCCATGCCGCCGCTGAAATCAAGATCGGTATTGCCGGCCCGATGACAGGCCCCGTTGCACAGTATGGTGACATGCAGTTCTCCGGTGCTCGTATGGCCATTGAACGCATCAACGCAGATGGCGGAGTCAACGGTGAAATGTTGGAAGCCGTCGAAGTGGATGATGTCTGCGATCCCAAGCAGGCAGTCACCGTAGCAAATCGCCTGGTGAACGATGGCGTTCGCTTTGTGGTTGGCCACCTGTGCTCCAGTTCCACCCAGCCGGCGTCCGACATCTACGAGGACGAAGGCATCCTGATGGTGACACCAGCCTCCACCAGCCCGGACATCACTGAGCGCGGATACGAACTGGTATTTCGCACCATCGGCCTCGACAGCATGCAGGGCCCGGTTGCCGGGGAATACCTCGCCAGCCTCAACCCCGAGCGTGTCGCGATTATCCACGACAAGCAGCAGTACGGTGAAGGTATTGCCACGGCGGTCCGCGATACCCTGAAAAACGCCGGTGTCGAAGTCGCCATGTTTGAAGGCATTACCGCCGGTGACAAGGACTTCTCGTCCCTGATTACCAAGCTCAAGCAGGCGGATGTCGACTATGTCTACTACGGCGGCTACCACCCGGAGCTTGGCCTGATCCTGCGCCAGGCAGAACAGGCTGACCTTGATACCGTGTTCATGGGCCCTGAAGGTGTCGGCAACAAAGACATCAACACCATCGCCGGTGACGCCTCGGAAGG